>CAYPWI010000409.1:0-2533 GCA_964414395.1 uncultured Ruminococcus sp. | reverse complement strand
TGCGTGCGGGCGCTGTCCGTGCCAACGAAAAGATCTCCGTGGAGATCGATTGATCCGAAGATCGGTCGGTTTCATATCTTCCGCCGCGTCTTTTTGCGGCAATAACGGGATCAAAAATGACGGAAAAACGCTCCCCGCGCATACGGGGAGCGTTTCGCTGTAATAGGCGGAGGATAATTCGTGAGAGATCGGCGTTATCAAAGGATCGCGCCCTCGTATATGGCAGCCGCCGTTATCGCGGCGAGACAGGCGAGGAAGTTGAGCGTGAGCCTTTGCCGCGGCGAGTCCCCCATATGAACGGTTCCCCCGCGGGAGAGCTTCATCAGCGTGCGGGAAAATCCCGAGGACATAGCCGCTCCCGTGACGACGGCGGCAATGGTGACGACCGCGGAAGGGATGAGCACCCAGCTTTCGGCGGCGGTTATTCTCAGCGAAAGCCCCATAGCGCAGCACAGCGGAGCTGTCCAGACCAGAATATCACCCAGCGCGAAGAACCCGAGAATATATTCAATGAGAAGAAAAGCCGCGCCGATGATCAGCCTTTGCAGGAATACGCTCCCGAAGCCGCCCGAGAGATCCTTTACGATCTGTTCGACGGCATAGAGATCGGCTTTTCCCGACAGCGCGAGGATAACGCCGCCCACCGCTCCGCAGACCGCCGCGGCGCTCATCACAATGAGATGTTCTCCGCGCCGAAGCTCGGGCGAGCGGACGTGGGTGTATTCGTGAGGGTATTCCACGGCTTCCTCCGAGGGAGAAACGGGATATTCCTCGGGCAGGATCTCGATCATCGCGTCATCTGAGCTTGCTTCGGTGTTTTGAACAGCGTTTTCGTTCGGCTTCTCTCCGGACGAAAACTCGGGGATATCGGAGGGAAGGACGCCTTTGTTGTGCGTTTTTACAGCTTCTTCCATTTTTATTCTCCTTTTCGGTATGGATAGATAAAGAGGCTTGTACGGTTTTAAAAGCCCGTGACTTGTTTTAAATATATTCCCAAAAATCCGAAAAATGCTTGACATCTTTCAAATAATATGGTAGAATTAACGCGTAGCTTTATAAAAATAACCATTTGTGCTTTATATATGGAGTGTGACCTTTGATGAAATACGATGTGGTGATAGTAGGCGCGGGTCCCGCGGGGATCTTCACGGCGATCGAGCTTATTCGTCAAAAGCAAAACAAGAAAATATTGATAATCGAAAAGGGCAGGCGTGTCGAAGAGCGCCGCTGCCCCAAATCGCTGACCAAGACCTGTATGAACTGCAAGCCGTATTGTCATATCACGACGGGCTTTTCGGGCGCGGGGGCGTTCTCGGACGGAAAGCTCTCGCTGTCGTGTGAGGTGGGCGGAACATTGCCCGAGCTTATAGGCGAGCAGCTCGCTCAGGAAACGATAGATTACACCGATAAGATATATCTCGAATTCGGCGCGGACGAACACGTCGAGGGCGTTTCCGACCCCGATAAGATACGCGGTATACGAAAAAAGGCGATCAACGCGAATTTAAAGCTCGTCGACTGTCCTATCCGTCATCTCGGAACGGAGAAAGCGCAGGAGCTGTATACACGCATAGAACATTATCTTTTGGAAAACGGCGTTGATATTATGTTCGAGACCGCCTGCGATGATATCATAGTCGAGGACGGACGCTGCACGGGAGTTTTGTATTCCGACAACAAGGGAACAGCCGTTCAACGGGCGGTATACAGTCAAGATATCATTATCGCGGTGGGAAGAAAGGGCGCGGATTGGCTGCAAAAGATCTGCGAAAAACACGATATCGCTCACCGCTCGGGAACGGTGGATATCGGCGTTCGCGTGGAGGTGCGCAATGAGGTCATGGAGGAAGTGAACGAGGTACTCTATGAATCCAAGCTCATCGGTTATCCCGCGCCGTTTCGCAATAAAGTGCGCACATTCTGTCAGAACCCTGGCGGATTTGTCGCGCAGGAGAACTACGACGGCGGTCTGGCGGTCGTGAACGGTCACTCGTTCAAGAATTTGAAAAGCGACAATACCAATCTCGCGATCCTCTGTTCGCATAATTTCAGCGTGCCGTTCAATCAGCCTATAGAATACGCGAAAAAGGTCGGCGAGCTTTCCAATATGCTCGGCAACGGGCATATCCTCGTGCAGCGCTACGGCGATATTCTCGACGGCAAGCGCACATGGGAAAAGGAGCTGACGTTCTCAAACGTGAAGCCCACGCTCCCCGACGCTGTCGCGGGCGATATCACGGCGGCTATTCCCTACCGCACCATGACAAATATCATAAACTTCATCAAGGCGGTTGACGACGTAGTCCCCGGCTTTGCGAGCCACGAGACGCTGCTGTATTCCCCCGAGCTGAAATTCTATTCCAACCGCGTTTCAATGGATAAACACCTGAACACCAATATCAAGGGGCTGCATTGTCTGGGTGATTCCAGCGGCTGGACGCGCGGACTGATGATGGCTTCCGTTATGGGAGTGCTTCTGGGCAGAGAGCTTACCGAACTATGATCGCCGCGTTTTACAGTCTAGCGGCTATAT
>CAYPWI010000408.1:0-2534 GCA_964414395.1 uncultured Ruminococcus sp. | reverse complement strand
GCGCCGCTATATGGAGAGCCTTTCGTCATACGCGAGAATGTTCTTGGGACAGATGGAAAAGCCCGATGTTGACAGCAGAGAGGGACTTTCCCCCGCGATCTCGATAGATCAGAAGACGACCTCCAAGAACCCGCGTTCCACGGTCGGCACGGTAACGGAGATCTACGACTATCTGCGTCTGATGTACGCGCGTATCGGTATCCCCCACTGCCCCGTCTGCGGGCGCGAGATACGTCAGCAGACCGTCGATGAGATAGTCGATCAGGTCATGGAGCTGCCCGAGAAGACGAAGTTTCAGGTGCTGGCTCCCGTAGTCCGCGGACGCAAGGGCGAGCATAAAAAGGAATTCGAGGCGGCTTTAAAATCGGGCTTCTCGCGCGTTAGAGTGGACGGCATCACCTACGATCTTTCGGAGAAGATATCGCTTGAAAAGAACATCAAGCACTCCATAGAGATAATCGTTGACCGCCTTGTCATCAAGGACGGCATCAAATCCCGCCTTGCCGAGAGCATTGAAACGGCGGGAAATCTCACGGGCGGTCTTGTCTACATCGACGTGATAGACGGAAAAGAACTTCACTTCTCGCAAAGCTATTCCTGCCCCGAGCACGGCGTTTCCGTGGACGAGCTTGTGCCGCGTATGTTCTCGTTCAACAACCCGTTCGGCGCGTGTCCCGAGTGTACGGGTCTGGGCAGCTACCGCCGCATAGACCCCGATCTCATAATCCCTAACCGCGATCTTTCCATAAGAGACGGCGGCATCAGAGCCTACGGCTGGACTTACAACGAGGGAACCATAGCCGCGATGTATTTCGACGCTCTGGCGGAACGCGACGGGTTCACTGTCGATCAGCCGATCTCCGAATTCCCCAAAAAAGCAGTCGACGAGCTTCTGTACGGAACGAACGGCGAGAAAATATTGATAAAGCGCCCGAGAAATCAGGGCGGCGGGCAGTACTACTCCGCGTTTGAGGGCTTGGTGAACAATCTCCAGCGCCGCTATGACGAATCAAACGCCGCGATGTATTCCCATGACGCTCTGGAAGACTTCATGAGCGAGGTCGAGTGCCCGAAGTGCCACGGCGAACGCCTCAATGACACCGCGCTAGCCGTCACGGTCGGCGGAATAAACATCAGCGACTTCTGCAAGATGTCGGTGGTGAACGCGCTGGACTTTATCGAAAATCTGGAACTTACCGAGCGTGAGCAGATGATCGCGGGACAGATACTCAAAGAGATCAAGTCGCGGCTTGGCTTCCTGCGCTCCGTGGGTCTGGAATACCTCACCCTCTCGCGCTCCGCGGGAACGCTCTCGGGCGGCGAGAGCCAGAGAATTCGTCTCGCGACGCAGATAGGCAGCGCTCTCACGGGAGTGCTGTACATCCTCGACGAGCCAAGCATAGGGCTTCATCAGCGCGATAACGACAAGCTTATAGCCACTTTGAAAAATCTCCGCGACCTCGGGAATACGCTTATCGTCGTAGAGCACGACGAAGACACCATGCGCGCCGCGGACTGGATAGTCGATATAGGACCCGAGGCGGGCGTTCACGGCGGGAATGTCGTCTACAGCGGCGAGGTCAAGGGAATTCTCAAATGCAAGGAGTCGATAACGGGAAAATATCTCAGCGGCAAACTCAAAATCCCCGTTCCCGAAAAGCGCCGCAAGCCCGACGATAGGTGGCTTGAAGTCATAGGAGCAGCCGAAAACAATCTCAAGAACATCAATGTGAAGATCCCGATAGGCGTATTCACCTGTATAACGGGCGTATCGGGGAGCGGCAAAAGCTCTTTAGTCAACGAGATCATCTACAAGCACCTGTTCGGCAAGCTGAACAAGGGGCGCGTTCGCGCGGGAAAGTTCAAGAAGATGAACGGTCTCGAGCATCTCGACAAGGTGATCATGATCGACCAATCCCCGATAGGCAGAACGCCGCGCTCCAATCCCGCGACCTATACGGGAGTGTTCACCGATATACGAAATCTGTTCGCGCAGACCAACGACGCGAAGACGCGCGGATATTCCTCCGGGCGGTTTTCCTTTAACGTCAAGGGCGGGCGCTGCGAGGCCTGCGAGGGCGACGGAATTCTCAAAATCGAGATGCACTTCCTGCCGGATATATTCGTTCCGTGCGAGGTCTGCAAGGGGCACCGCTACAATCGCGAGACGCTGGAGGTGAAGTACAAGGGCAAGAACATCTTTGACGTGCTTGATATGACGGTCTCCGAGGGCGTGGAGTTCTTCGCGAATATCCCGCGCATCTACAACAAGCTGAAAACGCTTGAGGAAGTGGGTCTCGGGTATATAAAGATCGGGCAGTCCTCCACTACACTTTCGGGCGGCGAGGCGCAGAGAATAAAGCTGGCGACGGAGCTTTCCAAGCGCTCGACCGGAAAGACGATCTACAGTCTCGACGAGCCGACGACGGGGCTTCACTCGGCGGACGTAAAGAAGCTGATCGACATTTTGCAGCGGCTCACCGACGCGGGAAACACGGTTCTTGTTATAGAACACAATCTCGACGTTATCAAGA
>CAYPWI010000407.1:0-2544 GCA_964414395.1 uncultured Ruminococcus sp. | reverse complement strand
AGTTATTAAAGAAGTATTGGTTCAAGAACAAGGAAGACAAGACCGAATAAAGGTCGTTCCGTTTAGTGAGTTGATGTCAAAGGATAGCTTAGAGGAAGATATTCAGCGTCTCAAACCGCTGTTATCTTCCTTTTCCTGCGATTTGGACAGAGACATTGAAAGCTTTTTGCATGATCGCGCGATCAACTTTGAACGTTTAAACAAAGCTTGAACATACCTTTTGTGCGATAATAATATCTTATGTAAAGAGGGAAAATTCGTTATTCTGGGTTATTTCTCCATTGCGTTGGCTGTGCTTGATATTCCGGAAGAAACATCAAACCGTACCCGAAAAAAATTAGACGGATTGGCAGCTAAACTGCATGGAAATGTTATCAAACATTTACCTTGCTATCTTATCGGACAACTCGCTAAAAATTCCGCTATACCCGAAAAATTATCTATAAGTGGCTCAGAGCTGATAAGCAGCGCCTTTTCAATTATTCAGTCAGCCGAATCACTAGTTGGCGGCAGATGTGTTTTGATCGAATGTCATGATAACCCCCAAATATTAAAATTCTATGAAAACAATAGCTTCGAGATCTTCGCCAAAAAACCGTTTGAAAATTTCCCTATGGTACAGATGATCCGACCACTTTGCAGTACGACACTTTAAGGAAGTAATATTATGGCAACTTTTTCTTTTGACAGACCTTGGAAGCTCACACCGGAGGGCACAGAGAGATTTTTTAAAATCGCTATGACCCCCGTCGAGGGCGACGATATAAAGCCTTACACCGATGAAGAGCGAAAAGAAAGTGAGGAACTTTTAAAGAAGTATTGGTTCAAGAACGAGGAAAACAAGACCGAATAAGACTCCCCCGGCTTTGACCGCCGAAATATAAACCAAGTTAAAATAAACGCCGTCCGAGAGCTCGGGCGGCGATCCCTTTTCCAAACGGCAAGGGGATTTTTTATTTGGTGTTCACTGCTTCTTGTTTTTATTGATGATCTTATCGGGAAACACGGACGCGCTTATCAGGTCGGCGGGGTCAACGTCCAGAGCGTCGGCAAGGTCGAATAATACCTCAAGAGAAAAGCCGTGCGGCATATTAGGGGCTTCGATAGCGCTTAACAGAGAACGGCTTATACCTGCCCTTTCCGCTAATTCTTCTTGGGATAAACCGCGAACTCTGCGTAATGCCAAAATAGCTATTCCCAATTGTATAAATCTATCCCGATTTTTAAACGACACTTCCTTGCTCATTGATATTACCTCCAAAAATATTTGATTACAATTAAATTATAACTGTAATACTTATTTTTATCAGTCGGTAACATTGAGCGTTTGTCTAGATTAGTAGGCAAATAACTTTTCTAAATTTCTCTTGACTTTTTTTGTTTGCAAGTGTATAATATAAATTAAGATAGACTGTTCCCGTCAGCAAATAAATTGTGAGGTATGAATATGATTTGCACATTTTCCGGACACAAGAATACGCCGAGTTCGGTAAAGCCGCTGCTTGAGGAAACTCTGATCGACCTTATCGAAAATCACGGCGCTAACAAATTTTACGTCGGAAATCACGGCAGCTTTGACATGATCGCCGCCGTTCTCCAAAAGCTGAAAGAAAAGTACCCGCACATCGAGTATCGCGTTGTGCTGGCGCATCTTCCGAGTGACGGAACGCAGCTCCCGTATCCCACGGAATTCCCCGAGGGAATAGAGAAAATTATGCCGAAATTCGCCATAAACTACCGAAATGAATATATGCTGGAAAAAGCCGATACCGTCATCGCGTACATCACTCACGATTGGGGCGGCGCGGCGAAATTTACCGCACAGGCTAAGAAAAAGGGAAAACACATCATCAACTTATCGGGCGTGAATGTAGAATTGTAATTACATATGCGTTAGAAGCGGACATAATATAAGTTTGAGAAAAAGAAGCGCGTATAAAAGCGAGACCGTCGGATAAAGAAAAAAGCGCCATACGAAAACGCACGGCGGCGAAGTTCACTTTTTGCTTTTTTTCCTTTCCAACTCGGCAATTACGGGCTTCATCATTTCCTTGACGCGATCATTAAGGATCTTATTCTGCCGAGCCTTCTCCTCTTCCGAGAGAGTTTGCCTGTCCTTTACATTAAACAAGGTGATCTCATCAAGCGGATCTTTTGAATTCATTTTATCACTTCCTTATATTATCCCGAAACGGGATAATAATATTATACCATAATGGTATATTATTGTCAAGGGGGCGTTTAGATGACTTTCAGGTTAAAAGAACTCAGAAAAAAGAAAAACATTTCACAGATCCACCTTGCAATAGATCTGGATATGAACCAGAATTCCATCAGCCGTTATGAGAATTGCGTCCACGAGGCGGATTATATGACGCTTATAGCGTTTGCCGATTATTTTAATGTATCATTGGATTACTTGCTTGGAAGAACGGATAATCCGGAAATAAACCGATAATATGGCAGTTGTAAGGCGCGTTCTTCGCCGTCTAAGAGAACGCGCTTTTTGTGGTTTTTTATGATATTCGGTCAAACCGGAAAAAT
>CAYPWI010000406.1:0-2591 GCA_964414395.1 uncultured Ruminococcus sp. | reverse complement strand
GCGGCAAAGTGCTTTGAAACGGCGGACGCTATAGGAAACGGCGCGGACGAGATAGATATGGTCGTCAACATCGGCTGGGTCAAGGACGGAAAGTTCGACCTCATTGAAAAGGAGATCGCCGAGATCAAGTCGGTTTGCAGAGATAATATACTTAAGGTGATAATCGAGACGTGCTATCTCACCGAAGAAGAAAAGATCGCGCTTTGCGAGTGTGTCACAAACGGCGGCGCTGACTTCATCAAGACCTCTACAGGCTTCGGCACGGACGGCGCTAAGATCGACGATATCCGCCTGTTCAAGAAACATATCGGAGAGAATGTGAAGATCAAGGCGGCGGGCGGCGTTAAGACCAAAGCCGATCTGGAGATGTTCATAAACGAGGGCTGTTCCCGCATCGGCACAAGCTCCGCCGTGAAGCTTCTGACGGAGAATAACTGATGTGTTGGACGGAGATAAGGGAAAAAAGCGATATCGACAGGCTTATGGAAGAATTTTACGGCTTTCATGACAGCTGCATTGTTTCGATAAACTATCTGAGCGGAAATTTCGTTGATGATAAACGCGCCATGGGCTGCGGCGATGAAAACGCTCACACGCTTATAATGCGCGTTGACAGTCAGTTCGGGAAGCGTCTTGAAATGTGTTTCGGCGGCGTGCGGAAATGCTGTTTTACGGGGTTTCGCGAGGACTTCTTCTGCGATATGTATGACGCGACATTGGAATTCCGCACAGATCTGCTGGGGAAAACGCGCGGCGACCGCCTTATTCTCTGGGCGAACGCTTTGGGCTTTGACCCGAAGGTTTATCAAGAGCAATATCCGCTGAACAATTGGTATGAGACCACTTATATAATAGCGAATACATTGAAATACCGTTATCTTGAAGAGGGGTGTGAAGATGAAAAAAAGAGTTTTTCTGATAGTACTTGACAGCTTCGGCGTGGGTGAAATGCCCGACGCCGCCGACTTCGGCGACAAGGGCGCGAACACTATCCGCTCGTGCTTCAACACGGGGCATTTGAATGTTCCGAATACGCGGAAGCTCGGGCTGTTCAATATCGAGGGCGTAACTGTCGGCGAGAAGACGAACGTTCCCGAGGGGGCTTTTCTGAAAATATCCGAGAAGTCCAAGGGCAAGGATACCACCACGGGGCACTGGGAGATCGCGGGCTGCGTCTCCGAACGTCCGTTCCCGACGTTCCCGAACGGCTTCCCGCCTGAGGTCATCGAGAAATTCGAGAAAGCGACGGGTAGGAAAACGCTCTGCAATAAGCCCTATTCGGGAACTAAGGTCATAGCCGATTACGGCGAGGAGCATATCAAGACTGGCGCGCTTATCGTTTACACCTCCGCGGACAGCGTGTTCCAGATCGCGGCGCATGAAGATGTTGTGCCGGTCGAGAAGCTTTACAAGTATTGTGAGATCGCGCGTGATATTCTTCAAGGAGAATACGCGGTCGGAAGGGTTATCGCGCGTCCTTTCGAGGGAGATCACCCTTTCACGAGGACTTCCCGCCGTCACGATTTCTCGCTCACGCCGCCCAAGGACACCGCGCTTGATATCCTCAAAGCCAACGGAAAAGACGTTATCGGCATCGGGAAAATATACGATATTTTCGCGGGAAAGGGGATAACGCTCTGTGACCGTCAGATCGGCAACGGAGCGGATATGAAGATCACCTCGAAGTATCAAGCATCGGAATTTAACGGCTTATGCTTTACAAATCTCGTTGATTTCGATATGCTGTACGGACACCGCCGCGATGCGGAGGGCTACGCCGCCGCGCTGAACGATTTCGACAAGTGGCTGGGCGGGTTCATTAAGGAAATGCGCCCCGATGACGCGCTGATCATCACAGCAGACCATGGCTGCGACCCGTGCCATTCCGGTACCGACCACACGCGTGAGTTTATCCCCGTGTTGATTTACGGAAGCGGCATCAAGCCGAAAGATCTCGGCACAAGAGCTTGCTTCGGCGATATCGGGGCAACGGTTCTGGAGCTGCTCGGCGTCGACGGCAAGGTCGACGGGGAGAGCTTCGCCAAGGAAATAGTTTAACTTCGCTTATGGAATTTCCAAAGCGTTAATAGCAGCTTTCCGCAATAGCCGTATCTCGGCGCTTGCGCGGAGATACGGCGTTGATAGTACAAGTGCGCAGCGTTTATTAGGTGCGAAAGCCGCAAATTCAAAAAAGCAGCTTTCCGCAATAGCGGTATCTTGGCGCTTGCGCGGAGATACGGCGTAGATAGCACAAGCGCGAAGCGCTTGTGCGGTGCGGAAAGTTGCAAATTCAAATAAGAAAGGAATAATAAAAATGAGTGAATGTTCACACGATTGCAGCAGCTGTTCGGAGAATTGCTCCGAGCGCGCTCCCAAGAGTATGCTTGAAAAGCCGCACGAGCTTTCCAACATCAAGAAAGTTATTGGCGTTGTATCCGGTAAGGGCGGCGTGGGAAAATCCCTTGTAACCTGCCTCTCCGCCGTTCTGATGAACAGACGCGGATTCAAGACCGCCGTTCTCGACGCGGATATCACGGGTCCGTCCGTGCCGAAGGCTTTCGGGCTCAAGGAAAAGGCTCAGGGCAATGAAA
>CAYPWI010000405.1:0-2601 GCA_964414395.1 uncultured Ruminococcus sp. | reverse complement strand
GGGATCCCGACCAGCCCCGCCAGCGCGTCCTCGCCGAGCATCAGCCCGAAGCCGATCAGCACGAAGACCACCGTGCCGATACAGAAGTCCATCAGGTTCTTCATGATGATGTTGCCTGCGTTCTTCGCGCGGGTCATACCCGTTTCCACCATGGCGAACCCCGCCTGCATAAAGAATACCAGCGCCGCGCCTATGAGATACCATATGCCGTTGCCGTCGCCCACATTGAACATCGTCGAGTTGACGACTTCCTCAGCGCTTGCTTCTGCAAGTGCCGTAAACATTGCGTTCATTTAAGAACAGCTCCTTTCAAATGCTTATCTATATGAACAAAAGAGGCTATGAAATACAGGCGCGCCTTTGCGTCGGTATTCCATAGCCTCTTTGCTATGTCTTTATTATACTCTTTTTGTTTTTGCTTGTCAATAGGATTTTGCAATATTTTATTTTATAACTTGCATTTTGTATATTTTTACAAATACGAACGTTCCATGCTGTTGAAAAGCAAAAATTTGCACAAATCTGCCGTTTTTACAAGCATTTGCCGAGAGAGAAGCGCGTTAAATTCCGCATAAATCACATTCAGCAGAAAACAATAAGCTTGAAATTCAGGAAAAGGAGATGATTGATGTGACCAGAGAAGCAAGCAGCGTTATGAAGGGCGCGGCAGCCGGCATAGTGACAGGCGGTCTGGCGTTCTGGGCGGTGAAGTCCTTTTCGGGCAGCCGCCGTATGCGCAGAAAGACCGCGGCAAAGGCGGTCAAAGTCATAGGAAGCTTTATGGACGCGCTGTAATTTCACGCAAACTCAAGGCTTTGCAAACAGCTTTTATCACGGGTCGGCTGCCTTTTGAAAATGCCGAAAGGCGGTCGGTCCCGTGTATTATATAGAAAAAGGTGAAAAAATGGAAAATCGTTCTGTCTGGGAAGACGTAAAAATGCCCGAATATCCCGTTCTGAAGGGCGACGAGCGCGCCGATGTCGTGATAGTCGGCGGAGGAATAGCGGGGCTTCTGACGGCGTTTGAGTTAAAGGAAGCGGGCTTCGATTGTGTTGTGGTGGAGCGCGGGCGTATTTGCCAAGGCACGACTATGCGGACGACCGCCAAGGTGACGTTTCAGCACGGGCTGATCTATTCTAAGATCGCCGAGCATTACGGGCTTGCCGCGGCGCGGAAGTATCTCACGGCGAACCGTTCCGCATTGAAGCGCATAGCGGCTATGTCCAAGCATATCGACTGCGACTTCAAAACGACGGACAGCTACATCTATTCGAGGAATGACCGCGCGGCGCTTGAGCGTGAAATGCGTGTTCTGGAGAAGATAGGCTATCCCGCGGAATTTGTCGAGAAAGCCGATCTGCCGTTCTCTATAGCGGGCGCGGTGAAGTTCCCCGAGCAGGGGGAGTTCCACCCGCTGAAATTCGTGCGCGGCTTCTTGTCGGGGATCCGCATATTCGAGAACACCCACGTCCGCGATATCCACGGAACGACAGCCTATTGCAGCAGCGGGCGCGTGATCGCGAAAAAGGTCGTCATAGCCTCGCACTTTCCGATGATAGACCGCGTGGGATGCTTTTATCTCAAGATGTATCAGAGCCGTTCGAGCGTCATAGCGCTGGAGAATTCCACGCGCCCCGAGGGGATCTATATGGACGCGGACACAAACGGGATGTCATTCCGCAGCGTCGGAGATCTGCTGCTCATCGGCGGGGGAGCGCACCGCACGGGCGAGCGCTGCCGCATGAACGAGCTTACCGCGTTCGCCGAGGAACATTACCCCGAAGCGAAGATAAAGTACGCTTGGAGCGCTCAGGACTGTATTACTTTGGACGGTCTGCCGTATATCGGGAGATACTCGCCGCTGACCCCCGACTGGTACGTGCTGACGGGGTTCAACAAGTGGGGGATAACGTCCTTGATGGTAGGCGCGGAGGTCATTCGGGAATTGATGCTTGAAGGCAAGAGCCGTTATGTGGACCTGTTCGCGCCGTCAAGGAGCATTATGAGCAAGCAGCTGCTGATAAACGGCTATCACGCGGTTAAGGATCTTGTAGACCCGACAGCGCCGAGGTGTTCTCATATGGGCTGCGCCTTGAAGAAAAACCGCGCGGAACATTCCTGGGATTGCCCGTGCCATGGGTCGCGCTTTTCGGCAAAGGGCAATTTGCTGGAAGGTCCCGCGAATAAGGATCTTTAAAAAGCACTCGAAAAAACGCTCCCCCTTATCTTCGGGGAGCGTGCGTTTATTCGGCATTGCGCGTTTTGGCGGCTTTCTTTTTCTGTTCGAGATGTTCTCTTTCAATGCGAGCGATCTCGCGGTTTCGTTCCTCTCGGGACATTTTTTTGATGTATTCGGGAATTATTACATTGTCGTTGATGATGTACTCTTTTTGCGGCATTAGGAACACCTCTTTACTTGTTCGTGCTACATTCATTATACACTCATTTTACGTAAATGTCAAGCTTTCCGCGCCTTTCTTGACTTTCTCGGAATAATATGGTATAATCAAATCAAAACCCGACAGAGAGGAGGGCGCGTATGCCGGTACAATACACTTTGCCGGACGGTAAAGTTTATATCTCTTCCGGTTCGGAGCTGCT
>CAYPWI010000404.1:0-2631 GCA_964414395.1 uncultured Ruminococcus sp. | reverse complement strand
GAAATGAACACGCGCATACAGGTCGAGCACCCCGTCACGGAGTTCGTCACGGGGATAGACCTCGTAAAGGCGCAGATACGCATAGCGGCTGGCGAAAAGCTCTGGTTCACGCAGGACGACGTGAAGCTCACCGGTCACGCTATTGAGTGCCGCATAAACGCCGAGGATCCGCGCCACAACTTCCGCCCTTCTCCCGGCTTGATACGCTCCATACACACCCCCGGCGGGTTCAATGTGCGCATAGACAGCGCGGCATACGCGGGGTATGAGATACCGCCGTATTACGACAGCATGATCGCAAAGCTGTTGGTCAAGGGCACCGACAGGGAAGAAGCAATCATGAAAATGCGCGTCGCCTTAGCGGAGTTCATCATAGACGGCGTGGAGACCAACATCGACTTCCAGCTTCGTCTTCTCAAGAATGAGAGCTTCGAGCGCGGCGAGTTCGACAACGGCTTCTTGAACCGCACAAATATAATGGAGGACTGACGGAATGTCATCAATAGAGGATCTGTTTAAGGTCGTAAAATCGCGGTTTACCGACGACAGCCACACCCAGCCCGAAAAGGGCGTGGAGATACCGCAGGATCTGCTCTTCAAGTGCCCGCGCTGCGGCGGAGTGGTCTACAACGCGGAGTTCATAAAGTCGATGAAGGTCTGCCCGAAGTGCAATTATCACGCGCGGCTCACCTGGCAGGAACGCCTTGAAATGACCGCCGACACGGGCAGCTTTAAGGAATTTGACAAGGATATGCAGTCGCTGAACCCCATAGGCTTCCCCAAATATGAGGACAAGGTCGCCAAAATGCAGGAGGAATGTGACACCCGCGAGGCGATAGTTACGGGCGAGTGTACTATACGCGGATATCGCTGCGTTATCGGCATCATGGACAGTCACTTCATGATGGCGAGCATGGGCAGCGTGGTCGGCGAGAAGGTCACACGCGCGTTTGAGTACGCGACGGAGAAGAAGCTCCCCGTGGTGATGTTCGCAAGCTCAGGCGGAGCGCGTATGCAGGAGGGCATAATCTCCCTTATGCAGATGGCGAAGACTTCCGGAGCGGTGAAGCGTCACAGCGACGCGGGGGGATTATACATCTCGGTCATGACCGACCCGACGACGGGCGGCGTTACCGCGTCGTTCGCGAGCCTCGGGGATATCATCATAGCGGAACCCAAGGTGCTGATAGGCTTTGCGGGACGGCGCGTCATTCAGGACACGATAAGGCAGCGGCTGCCCGACGATTTCCAGTCGGCGGAGTTCCAACAGGACTGCGGATTTGTGGATATGATCGTAGACCGCGGTATGATGAGGAAAAGACTTTCCAACATACTTAAGCTGCACGGATTTCCCAAGGAAACGGGAAGGTAAAATATGGAGTTTGATCTGGATCTGAATAAGGTCTATCCGTGGATAAAGTCGGTGGAAAGCGGCGGGGAAACAAGCTTCATCACCGCTTTTGCCGAGAACGGACGTGAGGGGCGGCGTATTCCCATAGACGAAGATCTCCCGTGGCATGTTTTCGGCGAGGATGTGGGCGTGTTCTATGTGTTCGATATGGGCGACCGGTTCACTATGGCGCAGTATTCCATGCTTCCCGAGGGAATGACCGAGGACGAGCTTTACGAGACCGCCTGCCTGAACCTTATGCGCGACGTGGAGTTCCACATACAGCAGGCAAAATACGGCGGCTGGGGAGTTATCTGCGGCGGCAATTTCGAGGCGAGCAGCATACTTCTGATGGACGTTATGGAAGCCATCGGCGAGCAGTACGGCGGTGATTTTTACTTCGCCGTGCCCGCGCGGGATATGATGGTGACAGCGGCGTTCGGTGATAAGGAGCAGCTCGAGGGCTTGGAGAAAATAATCGACAACATTTTTGAGAACGGATACAGCCCGCTTTCCAAAACGATATTCAAGTGGGAATACAAAGCGGAATGAAGTGTCGAAAAGTGACCCGTTTCGCGGTTTTGCCGAAACGGAGCAATATTGACTTTGACTGACAGAGGTAACGGACAATGAGTAATTTAACGGCTTGGGAGCGTATGGAGATCGTTCATAATAAAAACCGCCCCACGGTCAACGACTATATCCCCGCGATCTTCACGCGGTTCATGGAATTTCACGGAGACCGCTGTTTCGGCGACGACGCGGCGATCATCGGCGGCATCGGGCTTTTGAGCGAGGTGCCCGTGACGGTGATAGCACAGGTAAAGGGGCGCAATCTCGAGGAGAACAAGAAGACCAACTTCTCCATGCCGCACCCCGAGGGCTACAGAAAGGCGTTAAGGCTCGCGAAACAGGCGGAGAAGTTCCACAGACCCGTTATCTGCCTTGTGGACACCCCCGGCGCGTACTGCGGCATAGAAGCCGAGAAGCGCGGTCAGGGCGAGGCTGTAGCGCGTAACCTTTACGAGTTTATGACACGGACAACGCCCGTAATTTCGATCATCTTAGGCGAGGGCGGCAGCGGCGGCGCGCTGGCGCTGGCGGTCTGCGACGAGCTGGCTATGATGGAGAACGCTCTCTACAGCGCCATTTCCCCGCGCGGAGCGGCTTCCATTCTCTGGAAGGATTCCTCAAAGGAGAAAGAAGCCTGCGAGATCTTGAAAATAACCGCCGAGGATCTG
>CAYPWI010000403.1:0-2641 GCA_964414395.1 uncultured Ruminococcus sp. | reverse complement strand
ATTTGGTTTTCAAAACCTAGTGCTTTAGGGGTAATTAGTCTTAGGGCTGGGTTCCTTAAGAATAAATTCGAGGGATATTCCGAGAATTGGAAAAAAGTGGCATAGTATGCACTTTTTTCTCTGCTTGCTATGATTACAAAAAACACAAGAATACGTATTCCGAATTTTCACTTTTTTGGCGCGTATGCGCACCCCTCGCGATTTTTTCAGCATCCTTTTTATGCTCAGAGTTTAAATATTCCCTTTTTGTCGAGTACAATTGAATCGATCAATGCTAACAATTCCCTTGTTTCTTCATCGCTCATTTCGGCTCGCATTTTGCGCACCATTGTTGATTCCGAAATACCGAGCGCTTTTGCAAGCTCCCACTGATAAACTTTCTGCTCGCGAAGCTCATCGCGTATAATTTGATTTGCCATAAAAGATTACCTCCTTGTTATTTTATGCCGATGATAATAATGACGATGGTTTTATCTCGCGCGGTGATAAGCAACTGCGCTCGTCATTGTCATCATCGCAAGTTCATTATACAACAAAAAATCGGACTGTGCCGTATATGCCATAATCCGAATTTTTATATTTTTTCGTCCCTTGAATTCCATATATAGAATTTTTGTTGACATTCTAAACGAGGGTATTGACTTTTTATCCTCAGTGTGGTATTCTATATATAATAGGTATATGAACATTCGGAGGAACGTTATTATGGAAATAAAGCTGACTATGGGCGAGAAATTGAAAGACCTGCGCATAGAAAAAAGGCTGACCACAAAACAGGTCAGTCAAATGACGGGAATATCTGAGGCGGTGTATAACGGGCTGGAGAACGATAACGACCGCGATACGGGTTACAGCAGAATAATTGCTCTTGCTAAGTTTTATGATGTTCCGACGGACTATCTTCTGGGCTTCACAGAAAGCATGATCACAAAAAATATCGAGCTAAAGCAGCTTCATCTTAGCGACAAGGCTATAGAAATTCTGATGAGCGGCAATCAGAACAATCATCTCATCAACGACTTGATTGAACACAAGGAGTTTTCCAACCTGATAAACTCGATAGATGTTTATGTTCGGCAGCTTGCCGCGCCGCACATCGGAACGGTCAACAATATGCTGATGATAGCCCGGCGCGGTATCGAGAATTATTACTCGGACAACAAGCCCAAGCCCGATGACTTTGACAACGCTATGAATTATTTGAATGAAACGGTAGTGAACGAGGATGACTTCCTCCGTTTTAGGATTTCAGAGAGGTTTAACCAAATACTCCGAGATGTGTATGAGTTGTACAAGTCGAGCGTTGGAGATAGAATTCCTCAAAAGAAAAATTCTATAAATGAAATGACGGCAGATATTCTTACTGTGTTGGATAAGATCAAATCTGGCGAGGTCAAGGTCGACAGCGTTGAGGGCGCTGTGGCGGCTATGATGAAACATATGGGCGTGTCCAATACCGAGATGAACGAGGCAATCATAGAGGTGATTAATTTTGAAGATGGCGCGGCAGTGCAAGTAGGCGATAAGCAGATTGGAAATCACAAAGTGTGAGGCACGATCATCTGGTAAATATGTCGCGTCCGGCAAGTTCGCAATCAAAGGTGTCTGAATTTGAACACGCCAAGTAGTTTGTGACGGTGCGTCTTGGCACAAATAAAAAACATTAAAAATTCCAAAATACATACAGCTTCTGCCAATTCCGCTTAAGCAAATTTGGGAAGAAATTCGCAAAATCGGATTTAGAAATGAAGTCTTTGCATCACTTAAAAAAGTCATTGAAAGACTCCAAGATTCCATTAGTAATCTTTCCTCCGAAACCATTAAAGAATCACCGGTAGAAATTGGGTCATGTCTATGTGTTGACCAAGGAATAGTTTAAGGACACCTCTAAAAACCTTGCTTGAGGTAAAATCGGCATGGCACGACGTCTGCTTCGTCAAGCCTTTTCTATCAACCGACGCCACCCTACCGATTTTCCCTTTTCAAACCGGTTTTTAGAGACGCCCTTAACTAAATTGTAGCACTTTTTTCAGGTGCTGACAATGTCTATGTGGCTTTTTTGCCTATGCACTTTGGGAGTCCTTTTTCTGTGTTTCTATTTTACCATAAACAGCAATAATTGGTTAAGCTAATTTTTACAATATTTATGCTAAAATACATCCAGAGATTGTTAAAATATACAAATGACTGCTTGGATTTTTATTAAAAATGCCAATTGTTTTTTTGCATTTTAAGATGTATAATATTAAAAAAAGAGGTTTTTATATGAAAAAAGCTTTTAAGACACTTGTCTCTGGTGCATTGGCTTGTATGTTGGTTAATACTATTACCATATCTGCCTTTGCAGAAGGAAGGTTGAGTATGTATCATAATATCGCGGGTGAACCTACTGATACAACAGATACTTGTTGGATTTATAAGAACACCGGAAATAGTTATTATGCACAGTGCACGACCTTAACCAATAGCACTGCCAGAGTAGAGGGATTGAATACCACGCCGGATAAGGTTCTTTCTTTTACATCGACAGGGAGAATTAATTTCTTGGCAACTACATATGAAGATACGCTTGAATTTGAGGGAAAAATGACAATAAAGAAGATTAGCAATGTGGCTTTTGCTAATATAACGATTGGATCAT
>CAYPWI010000402.1:0-2643 GCA_964414395.1 uncultured Ruminococcus sp. | reverse complement strand
TCTATTTCGCAGCACCCGATACATTCAAAGCCACCCGCTTGCTCCAAGCCGCTGCGGAAACCTCCGATGCCCGAAAAGCAGTCAAAGAATTTAATTGCTATATGACCACCCCTTTATTTTTTTCTGTTCGATTTACATCGACATTTTCGGCTCTTGCGTTTCCGTCTGATAGGCGATTTTGTGGAAGCTGTCAACTTCGGGACAGATACCGAGCGATCTGCCATTGTCGAACTCCACATGAAGAGTGCCGATGTCATCCACCGAGATCACAGTGCCGACCGCTCCCGATTCAACGGGGAACGGGTCATCGCCCATGTGGTCGAGCTGCACTCTCGTTCCTTTGGGATAATGCTCCTTGTAAAACTCAATACGTCCTCTGCTTATCATAATTTTTCACCTCCTTCGTGCGTAATTTTTATGTTAAAGAACGACCTAAGCCGTCCTGTCACATACTCAAATTATTTATCTGCGATATATCCTCGCGCAGCTTATCGTAAGCTGCCTTTATGTTCAGTGCCCCGCGAACATCGTTTTCCGAAAGGGCATTTTCAAATTCCTTATCGGTGATACGCCACTGCCCGTCAAGCCTCGCGCAAAGCCGATTCACATCGGATATCTTATCCTCGGGCAGGAGCCTGTCGCAGACGATCTGCGCTATCCTGTCGTCGGATTCGGTCGGATAATATTCCACTGAGACATTCTCCGTGCCGCCTATTTGGATATCTTCGAAGATGCCGATGCTTCCCAAATGGTCGAACAACTCGTCCGCGGGAGCGTCAAATCTCAAGGAATTGTTCCCGTCCTTAATAAAAAATCTGATCATATCAGTACCTCCAATTCAGCATTTTAACGCCGTTTCTTCGCAGCATAACGCCCGCGAAGATCGTCAGCGTTGTAGGATCGTCAAGCAAAGTCCAGTCGCAAAACTCGCTGAGGTAAAGGTCGGATTTCCCGTTGTACACCATTTTCGCAGCCTTGTAAAGCGCGTAGCCCTCGGTGGATATTCCGTTCAGATCAATGCGATCAAAATTCACGGCATATCTATTGACTGCGCTTCTGGAACGCTTCCACAGGCACTTATCTGCAGACAAAAGAAAAACCGCAGCTATTAGTTCGCTGCGGAGACTGTGGTATTCGGGATTCCTCGGAGACATATACTCCGTAAAATTTCGTCTGTGATAGTAATTTCTAAACTTTACACCCATGCTTCTCACCCCCATTCTTTGTATAATTCCATGAGACCGCTATGTCAAGCTTTCTGCCGAGATCGTTCAGCATTTTGGTCATGTCATCGGTCATATTATCGCACATCTCATTGACCGCGCAAACACAGTAGCAAAGCGTCTGCAATTCCTCATCAGAGAACACTCTTTCGGCATCAACAAGCCCCGAAAGAACCGCGTATTTTCCACGCGCCTCGTCGTAATCCTCATAAAAACGAGGATATTCGTAATCGCTCCAGGTTATAAATTCAAACCCGGAAGCCCTGCCGAACCTCGCCGCCATCTTAGCATTCCCGACGCTAAAGATCACCCTGTATCCATCCGAAAAATCGGGAATATCTATAGGCTCGCCGTTTTCATACGCCTCGCAGTAATTAGCGACATTCTCGCAAAGCCGCTTAACATGGAGGAATTTCTCCGTTTCCTCATCGGTAAGCCCGGACATCTTATCCGCCGTCCTGAAACTTATCTCCGCGATATGAACGCCGTCATACGTCACGGAAATACTTCCGTTGATCTCATGGAAAATGGCTTTGCAGCCGAGTTCCTTGACTCTGCGCATGATTTCCTTTTCAAAAATATTCATTGTGTTTTTCCTCCTCACATCGTCATTTTCGGCTCGGGAACACTCTCCGGCTGCACCGGAAGGCTCTCCGAGATCTTCTCGTTCAGCTTACGGAGAGCCTCGCAATCATCGAAATTGAGATCGCCGTTGCACTTTCCCGTGAAATCTACACAGCGGTTAAGCTGCACAAGCTCCGTATTGTTGAACAGTTTACTCTCGTCGATCAAGCACGACCGAACAGCGAAATTTTCCTTTGCGCTGATGTAATCGCTGTAATAATTGCCGTTGCAAACGCTCTTTCCGTCCGAGGAACGAAACCAAGTCACGAATTCGAAGCCGAAGCAATCATCGTGTCTTGCGCACAGAACAGTATCTCCGAATTCCACAAGGCAGCGATATTTTTTCGACAAGCCATCTGCAGCCAAGGGCGGAGCTTTTTCAAAGGCGGAACAGTACTCATAAGTTTCGCGCACGATCTGAGATAACGAATTTTTCCGCACAATGTCCTTATCGTAGAAATCCTCGTTGGTGTACAGAATATCTATATCCGAAATCTTAGCGACCGTTTCACCGTTCAATACGACCGTGAGCCAATCCCCGACGCTTTCGACTGTGTAGCCCTCGTCGCTTAACTTCTGCGTGATCTCCTTATGAAAGAGGCTTTCGGGCTTATTCATTATGCGGATATCCTCGGTTTTCAGCAGCTTGTTCAGCCCCAATAAGTCTTTGGTTTTTTCGACCTCGGAGATCTTCTCCGACCACTCATCGGTAATGTCCCGTGTCGATTCCACCATGATCTTATACTAATTCTCAATTAAAACAGGACAAAACTATTTAGTCCGCCAACAGCGAACA
>CAYPWI010000401.1:0-2650 GCA_964414395.1 uncultured Ruminococcus sp. | reverse complement strand
CTATCAATTATAACATACTCTCCCGAAAAATTCAAGTATTTTTACAAAATTTTTTAGTGAAATTTTACAGATATTTGTTTTTGCCCATTCTTCCTTTAAAAATAGGTACATATAAGGCGTCGGCGGAGCTTTTGCGGTCCCTTCGTTTTCAAAATTTTCTACAGACTGAATAAAACTTGTTGACTTTTTTGTGCAAGTGTGCTATAATATAATAATAACTAATGGAGAGTTTGAAAAGAACAGGCGGATCATCTGATGTTAAAGGCTGTTTTATTTGATATGGACGGGCTGCTTCTGGACACGGAAAAGCTTCTGGTGCGGTTCTGGGTACAGGCTGCGAACGAGCTCGGCTTCCCCATGACGCGCGAACAGGCGCTTTCACTGCGCTCGCTGCATAGGAAATACGCTGTTCCTTATCTGAAAGAACAGTTTGGCGGCGGCTTTGATTATAAGACTGTCAGAGCGCGCCGTATGGAGCTTATGAGCGCTTTCCTTTCTGAACATCCATTGGAGCTGAAAGCGGGCGCGGAAAAGCTTCTCACCTATCTTAATAGGCGGAAGATACCTGCCGCCGTCTGTACGGCGACAGATCCCGAACGCGCGCGGGACTATCTCACACGCGTGGGGATATACGGGTATTTTGATAAGATCGTCTGCGCCTCAATGGTGGAGTTCGGCAAGCCTTCGCCCGATATATACCTTTACGCGGTGAAGGAGCTGGGGTTCGAGCCTTGCGAATGTATGGCTCTGGAGGATTCTCCCAACGGAATAAGGTCTGCGGCGGGCGCGGGGTGTATCACAGTGATGATCCCCGACCTGACGGAGCCCGACAGCGAGCTGGAAAAGTTAATCTATGCCCGCGCGAGTTCACTTGAGGGAGTTATTGATATTATTGAAAATTCGGCGTTCGCGCCGCTTTAGTAAAAGCAGGGGGTGAAACTATGGCAGAGGAAGTACAGGGTGTGAAGACCGACAGCAGAGTGGAGATAACCTGTGAGGCGAACGGCAAGGTGGCAAACCTTATCGTTCACGCTCCGCAATTCGGCGGAAAACACATCACCTATGACATGGTTATGGATGAGATCAAGCGCTGTGGGATCGTTTTCGGTATCGATGAAGCGAGCATAAACAGGATCGTTGAGGAAAAACTCTATGAGCTGCCGCTTTGTGCCGCGACAGCGACTCTTCCCAAAAAAGGAAAAAACGGGTATATAAGCTTCCGCTTCGATAAAGAGCACAAGCTGAAGCCCCGCCAGAATGAGTTCGGCATCGCCGATTTCCGTGAGCTCAACGCGATCGTTCCTATTCGTAAGAATGAGATAATCGCGGATATCGTCCTTCCCGAGGACGGCGTTCCGGGAACGGATATCTACGGGCGCGAGATCCCCGCGGAGCGCGGTGATGAAACGAAGATATCTCTTGGCAAGAATACCCTCGTCACGACCGATGGGACTAAGATAGTCTCCGCGTGCGACGGGCACATCGTCTTCGGCAACGGCTGCTTTCAGGTGGAAGAGGCGGTCACCATCAAGACCGACCTCGATATCTCCGTGGGCAACATCAACTTCTTCGGCGATGTTCATATAAAGGGCAACGTTATGGAAGGATTTTCCGTAAACGCGGGCAAGAACGTCAAGATCGACGGCAGTGTATTCAGCGGTGAGATCACCGCGGGCGGTGACGTGACGATCGTAGGCGGCTGCATCAACTCCAAGGTGACCTGCGACGGCACAGCAGATATCGGCTTCTGCGAGAGCGCCGAGATCTTCGCCAAAGGAGATCTTACCTCCAAGCAGTTTGCCTTCTGCAATGTGTTCTGCTACGGCGCGCTGACCGCGAAATCCGCGTCGGGCGTTATCTCGGGCGGTAAGGTGACTTCTATGCACGATATCCACGCGGGCACTATCGGCTCGGTGAAATATACCCCCACTGAGGTATATATCGGCGACGGCTCTGTTTTGTACCTCAGAAAGCGCGAGGCGGAGGCGGATCTCAAGGAGTCCATAAGAATATTTGACGCCGCTATTAAGAACCTTACTTTCTTGAAGCAGCGCAAGCTTGCCCAAGGCGGTGAGCTGACCGATGCTCAGCAGAAGCAATACCGCGCGGAGACCCAGAACAAGCTGTTCCACGCGCTTAGAAAGACCGAGATACAGGCTCAGATAGATAAGCTTGACGAGGACATAAAGAACAAGGACAACCTGAGCGCGTTCTGTACGGGAACGATCTATCCGGGCGTGAAATTTACCATAAATTTCCTGACTCTGGAGATGACCGAAGCCGCGATGCGCTCCAAGGTCACGATAGTAGACGATAAGCTCGCCGTTCTGCCTATGTAGCGGCGCGGCAAATACCGTCGGAGTCCAGATCGGGCACTTTGCCTGTACGGCGGCAAGATATAAAAGAAAATGTGTAGAACAAAAAACCGTCGCAGAAAATGAATGTCTTACAAAATGTTTCAAACAGGGTCTTCGCAAAGCGGAGGCGCTGTACGGCACACGCTTGAGCATAATATGCAGCAAAGGCTTATTTAGGAGAAATTATGAAAAACAATATTATGATTATCATTGTGGTGACGCTGGTCGCTCTGTGCGTTATCATAGCGGTAATTATATCCGGTGCTGTGAATAATTCCGCCCCGCCCGATCCC
>CAYPWI010000400.1:0-2666 GCA_964414395.1 uncultured Ruminococcus sp. | reverse complement strand
ATCGGGAAGCCCTCCAGTTCACGATAATCCAGCGTTTCCTTTACGTCCATGGTGTCGCAGAAGTCGCCCAGACCGCTGCCGAGGATCAGCGCCAGCTCCGGCTTGAAGCTCACCTTTTTCTCAAAGGACGCATAGCACTTTTTCAGCTTTTCGTATACTTCGCTCATATTATTACCTCCGTTTTATAGCGGTTTCCCGCCATTTTTTACTTCTTGGCTATGAAGAAAAATCTCGGGAACCTGAAAATGATCTCACCGTTTTTCTGCATGGGATATTCCTTTTCAAGCTCTTTAGAAATATCCGCGATGAACTCCGCGCCGTCCGCTTCATCAAGCGCCGCGAGATAAGTCCTCAAGCCCGTGGAACGATACCAATCTATAATGCTTTCTATATTCGGCATACGGTGACAGTAGATGACCTTCCAAAGCTCGAAATCGTCCGTCATATCGGATAGGATATCGAAATATTCGGGAACGGTCTTGGTGCCGAAAATGCGCTTTTCGGGGAATTTTTCGTTCCACTTGCCGCTTTCCGATATGCGCTTAATGATCTGATGAATAGGCTCGTCGTAATTCATAGGTATCTGCACGGCGAACACGCCATTCTTGCGTACAAGCTCAAAAAGCCGCGGCAGCAGCGTCTCGTGTCCCTGAACCCACTGTAAGCAGGCGTTGGAGAACACCACGTCATATTTTCCCGCATACGCGGACAGATCGCCCGAGATATCCAGCGTTATAAAGTCCAGATCGGGGTTATCCGCATTCGCCTTTTCTATCATGTTCGCGCTGTTGTCCGCACCCGTGATATGCGCGTTCGGGAAGCGGTTTTTCAAAACCCTTGTGGAATTTCCCGGACCGCAGCCGAGGTCTATTATCTTACTCGGCGTTTGCACATAATCGCTCACGCGCTGCGCCAGATCAATGGCGGGCTGTGTGCGCTGCTTCTTGAATTTCAAGTATAATTCGCTGTTCCAATCTGCCATATCAATTCTCCTTATTCTTCATCACCGCCAAAAATATCGTACATGATCGGCTGTGAAAATTTCTCGATATCCTCGGATATCCACAGCGGTTCTCCCTCGCGGACGATATGAAACCGAAATGTCCACCATCCGTCATCTTCCGACAGCACGGCGCAGAATTTATACGTATATTCCCGAGCCAGCCGCGTGATAAACATCGAGCGGAACAGCAGCGCCAAAGCCGAGGTGACGCTCTTCTTCGGGAAAAGGCGGTTTATCAGCACCTCGTTATGCCACGCCTCAAACTCCACCCTGTCGGAGCTGTCGGAAACACGTGACGTGTCCGCTTTGCCGTTGTGGGTCGATAAAAACAAGCAGCCATTCTCATATTTCAGATCTTTAAAAAGTTTACCGACCTGCTTGTCGATCATAACAAGATATTCGGGCTTTATAACATCACTTATTCTGTTGAGCCGTTTCATTTTGGAATTGGAAAACGTCATCGCTTATCCCTCAGTTCCACGGTGAATTCCGTACCCTTGCCGACCTCGGAGCTTACCGAGATATTGCCGCCGCAAAGTTCGGCGATCTTCTTCGCGAGAGAAAGCCCCAGACCGTTGCCCTTGGTCGCGTGGGAGCTGTCCGCCTGATAGAACTTGTCGAAGATATGCGGCAGCGACTCCGCGGGGATACCGCAGCCGCTGTCCTTGACCTTGACCGTTACCGCATCTCCCTCGCGCCTGCACGAAACGCGTATCGAGCCGTTCTCGGGCGTGAACTTCACGGCGTTGTCAAAGAGATTGTTCCAGATGTGCGCCAGAAGCTGCTCGTTCCAGAAAAAGCGAACGTCCTCCAGCTCCTCCATATCGATCTCGATATTCTTCGCCGACCACTGCGGCTCAAGGCGGAGCATACAGGAGCGAAGCTGCTCATCAAGAGAAAACTCCGTTCTCTCGGAGACGATATCGCGGTTCTCGATGTTCGTCATAAGCAGCGTGTTCTGCGACAACACGGACAGATACTCCGTCTCATCGAGGATTATCTTGGAAAACTCCTTCTGCTGCTCGGGAGTGAGATCTCCGTCGTAAAGCTGCCGCGCAAATCCGCGTATAGAAACCAAGGGCGTTTTGAATTCATGAGAAAAATTATTGATGAAGTCCTTACGAAACATTTCGGTATTTTGAAGTTCCTCCACCATTTCATTGAAGTCGCTGATAAGATCGCGAAGCTCCCTTATCGTCCGCCGCTCTACCCAGCCCACTTCCACGCGCACGGAATAATCGCCCATCATAACGCGCTTAGTCGCCTTGATAAGCACCGAAAGCGGCTTCAAGACCATATTTCCGACTATGAACGCCAGCATAACGCCGATGATCATGCTCGCCGCCAGCAGCGCCATAATGTTGACGGTATTGCTTTCGCCGCCGCCGAGCATATCCATTATAAACGTCGCCGTGAAGACCAGAATGTCCGCGCCGAGAATGACTATGCAGGTGAAGATCGTCATCTTCATACCGAGACGGTTCACCACGCCGAAAAGGCGGTCGGGAGTGTTTTTCTTCTTTTTATCCTTGCCGTTACCTGTCATTTGTCGTTCCTTATCGCCTTGTAGCCCAATCCGCGCACGGTGACGATCGAAAAATCGGGGTTGTCCTTAAACCGCTCGCGCAGACGGTTGATGTGTACATCCACAGTCCTCGCCTCG
>CAYPWI010000399.1:0-2677 GCA_964414395.1 uncultured Ruminococcus sp. | reverse complement strand
ACGACACTCTCAAACGACAAGAGGAAGCCCGTCACAAGCGTTACGGAGATCACCGCGTTCGGCGAAAACTTCACCATGGAAGAATTCCCCGGCATGACTTTCTATCTCGGCGAAAACTCATTGGTATTGATTGAAGACGAACCCTTTGGGAGTCTTTTTGACGGCACGATAGATAATCTGTATCTTTATGACCTTAACGGGGACGGCTGCCGCGAGATCGTTCTAAAGGGGAGCTGTAAGAACTACAATGGTAAATATTATGCGACCATCATGGCAATTGATCTTGTACCCATGAGTTCAACGGGCAGGGATATCGGTTCAATGGATATCTCATTCTTTATTAAAAACGATGCGCTATATCTTTCGATAGACGGCGTACCCGACCCCAAGCCGCTGACATACGAGCGCTTTAAGTAACTTACGACACCGCCGGATATCTGAATAGAACAAAAACTCGGGCTGCCCTTTCGGACAGCCCGATTTCTATTGACAAAACCAATATGATATGCTATAATAAAATTATAGACATATAGCATTTCAAATAGGAGGTCTTAATATGAACATTTCATTGTCCTCTTTAAAAGAAGATCCGGCAAAATACTTTGAGCTTGCCAAAACTACCGAGATAATCGTGACTCAGCGCGGAGAACGTATTGGCAGAATAATAAGCGAAAACCCAAGCATAAAATCGGATAAACAACGCGCTATTGAGGCGCTTATCGGCTCAGTCCAATTCCCGGACGAGTACAACGATTCGAATTACGATCCCGATTATGAACTTCTGCGCGAAGCAGCCTATAAGGATAAAGGGTTATTATGATGAGGGTCATGATCGACAATAATATTGTAATTGACGCGTTAAAGCCAAACCCGGACTTTGAAGACGGCGCTAAAAAATTTTCCGGCTTATATGGCTTGGTAAGATCACACCATATCTTTGCGCCAACAGTTTAACGGATATCTTTTATGTTTTAAAGAAAGTACAAGGAGCGGAAAAAACAAAAACGGTCATTGCAAATCTTATAACAGCCATGAATATCGTTCCTTTAGATGTTTCCGACTGCACCGAGGCGTTGGCGTTATCAATGAACGATTTTGAAGACGCGTTGATCGCTATCTGCGCTCAAAAGGTCAATGCCGATCATATTGTTTCGCGTGACAAAGATTTCATATACGCGAAAACAAATATTCCGGTCATCACGCCAAGTGAGCTGATCAAAAAAATTATTTAAAAGCTCGGGCTGCCCTTTTTAAGCAGCCCGATTTTTTATTTTTTCTTCGCTCTTTTTGAAGACACGATCAGCGCCGCCCCGCTCACAAGTATTATAGGGACAAGCGCGTCAGCCGCTCCCACCGAGGGATCATCTTTGCTGTTTTCCTCAGCGCCGACGAAGTTATCAGAATATGTCGCTATTATATCTTTGCTGCCGTCGAAGAATTCAAACACTTCCCCGTTGGGCTGATACAGCATGAATGTCTCCGCCGATATCCCGTTTGAGACGATGTTCATGCCGCGGTCGATAAGATACACGCTGCCATCCTTGACCACAGCCGCGTGATCGCCCATAAATTCCCCCGCCGCGTCAAATCGGGCAAGCTCGTTTCCGTCCTTGTCGATATATCCGTACCTGCCGTCGTCAAATTTAACGGGATAAATACCGCCGTTTCCGGATCCGATCTCGTCATACCGCTTTGAGACGATCTGCGCGGGAGCGTTTTCGTTCAGCTTTACAAGATAATACCATTCCTCATTTATCATGTCTCCGCCCGACAGATCGGCATATCGTCTTATCCGGTTATGAAGTACGACCCGATCATCCTTGATACCGTCCGCGATATCACCCGGTTCTGTCATGAAGTAATCGGGCTCGCCCATGTGCCGATAGGTCATTATCTCGCCGAGCGGGTATATCTTCCCGTTCTCGGCGGAATAGATCATATACTGATTGAGCACCTGCGAAGGCTCATTGTGCATCCAGATGATGCAGTTATCACTGTTTGACGAGAGGGTGGAGAATTCATTCACCTGCTCCTTCTCATAGATCACATCCAATCTGCCGTCCCTCTTGAGAGCGTAAACAGCATAATCATACCATTCCTTACCATCTTTCCAAGTCACATCGCTATTCCATATTAAATACGCGAGATGATCTCCTCCGACCAATAAACCGACACTTAAACTCCCGCCCTTTTTCGGAAACGGCGTTTCGGTCATATTCCCCGATGGATCAAATACGACAGTGTTTCCGCCGTCATTCAATCCACGAACGAAAGAATAGCCGTCTTTATTTGTGAAAAGTGTGCCGTCCGAATATGAATAAGCAAAACAAAGCTTTTTCAGATCCTTATCGATCCGAAATACATAATAATCGGACACCATGCCATCCGAACCGACTTTGACGAATTGTAAATATTCGCCGCCGAGTTCGGTACATAATGAATTAAGGAACATCCCCTCAAGTTCCATATCGCAGGAGAGCTTGATGAAGTTGGCTTTTCCCGTTCTCCGCCACTTCGAGAGGGCTTGATCATCAAGCATATAGATGTTATTGCTGCTGCCAAAAAAGCAATTTCCGCCCAGATAACTCATATCCGTCTCATCATCGCAGATATCACCTGCGTTCACGGTCAGCAGCCTGAGAGGCGGAGTATCTTCGGCGCTTGCCCGAGCCGTCGT
>CAYPWI010000398.1:0-2686 GCA_964414395.1 uncultured Ruminococcus sp. | reverse complement strand
CCCGTCAGCATATTGAACACCGTCGTTTTTCCCGCGCCGTTGGGACCTATCAGCCCGTAGAGCTGTCCCTTGCGGATCTTCATATTCAGCCCGTCCACCGCGTGAAGTCCGCCGAACTGTATCGCCAGCTCCTTGACTTCCAGAATGGGAGCCGCCTTCTTCTCATCGTTCATTTATTCGGCACCTCCCGCGGTTTTCTCTTTTTTCTTGAACTTGTTCTTCAAATTCGTCATGAACGCCGAAGCCATCACGCGCTTCCTGAGGTTTATAAAGAACGGCGCGTTGTTGAACAGCATCATGGCGATCAAAATTATCGCGTAGATGAGCATACGGAAGTTTCCGAGACTTCTGAGGAACAGCTCGGGCAGCGCGTACAGAATGATCGTCGCGATTATAGACCCGCGCAGGCTTCCCAGTCCTCCCAGTACCACGAATACGAGTATCAGTATCGACAGGTTGTAGTCGAATTTCGTCGCGGAAATATTCGAGAACGTGTGCGCGTACAGTCCGCCCGCCACGCCCGCGATCGCCGCGGATACCGTGAACGCCATCAGTCTGTACTTCGTGACGTTTATGCCTATTGACTGCGCCGCGATGTAGTTATCGCGCACCGCCTTGCAGGCGCGTCCCGACTTTGAATCGATGAACGTCATCAGAACGATCAGCGATATCAGCAGCACTATCACGACTATCCAGACCGTTGTATCGCGCGGCGGGGACATTCCGCGGGGACCTCTGAGTATCTCTTCTTTGGTAGCCTCGTCTATCCCGCTCGGCGCGTTGATGAAGCCGAAGTGCAGTCCGTTCTTGTCCGATATGAGGAAGATGTTCCCCGCTATGGACTTTATGATCTCGCCGAACCCCAGCGTTACTATCGCCAGGTAGTCGCCGCGGAGCCTCAGCACGGGAATTCCGATCAGTATGCCGAAAACAGCCGCCATAACTCCGCCCACGATGAGCGCAATTGCGAACCGCACCCACGTCACGTCAACAGTGTTCCGCAATATCATTGAGACCGCGCCCGAGGTGTACGCGCCCACGCACATAAATCCCGCGTGACCCAGCGATAGCTCGCCGAGTATGCCGACCGTGAGGTTCAGCGAGAGCGCCAGGATAACATATGTCCCCATGGTCGGGAGAATTCCCACCATAGCGTTCGGAAGAGCGCCCGCGGAAGCGAGGATCGCGAGGACAATAAACAATACGCTTGTCCCGCCGAATGTGATCAGATTGTTTTTCGTTTCTTTTCGCATATTTTTCATACGGTCACACCTTCTCGCTCAGCTTTTTGCCCATAATTCCGGTAGGACGAAGAACGAGCACGATTATAAGTACCAGGAAAACGATCGCGTTTGAGAGCTGCGAGGAGATGTACGCGCTTGAAAGCAGCTCGATCACTCCCAGCAGTATACCGCCGATCATAGCGCCCGGAATGGAGCCTATGCCGCCGAACACCGCCGCCACGAACGCCTTTATGCCGGGCATGGAGCCGGTGTAGGGGGTTATCTGCGGATACGCCGAGCACATCAGCACCGCCGCGACAGCCGCCAGCGCGGAACCGATCGCGAACGTCACCGAGATGGTGGCGTTTACGTTTATTCCCATAAGCTGCGCCGCGCCCTTATCTTCCGAGCAGGCAAGCATGGCTTTTCCCATTTTCGTCTTATTGATGAACAGCGTCAGCGCGATCATCATCACGACAGAGACGGTGATAGAGAGAAAATTTTCCATTGAAATCGTCATTACGGGAGTAATACCATAGGTGTTCTCCGAGAAGAACAGCGGAGCCTTGTCTTCAAACACCTGCAAAAACGGGGGGCAGCCCGCCGCTACGGACTTGAAGGTCTTAGGCTCGGAGGTCTGCGTCAGCAGGGCGATGTTCTGGAGCAGGTAGCTCACGCCGATAGCGGTTATCAGCACCGCCAGCGGGGGAGCCTGGCGAAGGGGCTTGTACGCCACTTTTTCGATGACCACGCCCAGCACCGTGCAGACCGCGACGGTTATCACCATGGCGAGCCACAGCGGACACCAACTCGCCGCCATGGTTATAAACGCGGCATACCCGCCTACCATTATAATGTCGCCGTGGGCGAAGTTCAGCATTTTGGCTATTCCATATACCATGGTGTAGCCCAACGCGATAAGCGCGTAGATAGAGCCGAGGCTCAGTCCGCTTATCAAATAAGAGAGAAAACTCAACATAATACGACCCCTATCATTTGCCGATACGCGCGGGGTTCACGTAAGTGAACGTATGCGCGGGGCAATTTTGATCTTATTGCGATCCGGGCAAAAAAGCCCGTGCTTTTTAACATCATTACTTTATTATAACATATCCGTCTTTTTTTTGCAAGAGCTTTTACGAAAAAATTCACAAGACGCGCGATCGCTTCATATATTACAAAACCGTACAAGAGCCGAACGCCCTTGTACGGTAGTGTATGATCTGTTTATTTGTGAGGACTCGCGTTACGGTCCATTAAAGAACTTTATAGGAGCCCTTGCCGTTCTCTACGACGATCTGGAGCACCTGGGGAGCCTTCTCGGACTCGCCGTCGGCAGTCCACTTGGTCTTGCCGGTGATGCCGTCAAGCTCGATCTGGGTCATAGCCGCCTTGAGCTTGTCGCAAAGCTCGGAAGCGCTCATGGAAACGTCGGTGATGTTCGCCTTCTCCATTGCGAGATT
>CAYPWI010000397.1:0-2689 GCA_964414395.1 uncultured Ruminococcus sp. | reverse complement strand
GGCTGAGGAAGTTGAGAACGACACTTATCTTCACGCGTGGGAGAATATCCCGCCGACGGAGCCTCGTACATATCTTTTCGCGTTTCTGGCGCGTATAGCGCGCAATCTCTCTATCTCCGTGCTCCGTGAGCGCTCCGCGCAGAAGCGGAACGTAATGCTTGTGGAGCTTTCCGACGAGATGGAGGAATGTCTTCCGTCAAGCTCCAATGTAGAAGACGACACCGACGGAAATCTTCTGTTGGAACTTATTAACAAATTCCTTTTCGAGAAAGACGAAACCAAAAGAAATCTTTTCATGCGCCGATATTGGTATCTGGACTCGGTGAAAACGCTCTCAAATCGCTTCGGCATGAGCGAAAGCAATGTAAAAACCACGCTCTGCCGTATGAGAGCCGAGCTTCGGGAATACCTCGCGGCGAATGATATCTACGTTTGATCGAAACGGAGGCTTTACTATGACCGGAAACCAATTACTTAACAAATTTTCAGATGTTGACCCGAAGCTTATAACAGGCGCGGAAAATATCAAGAAGAAAAACCGTAAGGGGCTGTTTATCGGCTTAGGTTCGGGGCTTGCGGCGACAGCCGCGGCTCTGGCGCTTGTTATCGGACTGAACTCCGTAAAGGTGGAAGAGCCTGTCATTGACTTTTCTAAGTACACACATCTTCCCGTGATCACGGCATCGAGTGAGGGAATAAGCGGTATGGGCGGCGGACATTCCGAGGAGTGGTGCTCGAAAGATGAGCTTGAGAAGCTGAAAACGAGGCTTAAAGCTTCTCAGGATGAAACATCTAAATTCGGTTACAAAGAGTTCGAGACACTGCCGATATATATGTCGCTTTCCAACACGCCCGATCTTGACAAGATGAAGGCGCGCTTGTTGGAGATCGCCGCAAAGCTCGGATATTCCGAGAGCGATCTTAAGCTTGGCGGCAACTCTAATGACCTTAGCGATTATCGGAAAATGCTTGAGGATCAAGGCGTGCCGCAGGACGAGATAGAAGCTGAGATAGAGCGTATACACAGGCAGACCGATCATATGGCGGATGTCACGGCTGATAATGATGATATACGCTTAAGCATCACGACCGATTTTACCGTGGATATATTTTTTAAGAGGGTCAGATCTCTGCCGAATGACTGTTCTCTTGCTTCCAAAGCGTCCGATGAAGAAAAAGGCAAAGCGGTAGAGTTCCTCTATAATGAATACAAAACGCTTGTCGATTATGATAAGACTGTACGTATCGGAACCGGTATTCACAATAACAGTTCATATGCCGAAAGCAAGCTTGAATATATTGAGTTCTTCGGTGACAATGATTCGGGCAGAAGTTCATGTAATAGGATCCGCATCTACTCCGCGGAAGGCTGCGAGAATTTGGGTGATTATCCCATTATGAATGAAAAGTCGGAAGATGCGGAACTCAAGTCCGAAAATATTCCCGAGGATGAGAGAATGCCCGAGGACGCGGAAATTCTCGGTGTGACTTTTCATTATCCGTCAAATCAAATCGGTAAGACGGGGCTTATTCCTTATTACAGCTTTTATGTAATGACCGATAAAGAACCGCCTGTCGAAAGGGCAGAATATACGGTCGATATTTACACCATATACGCAGTGCCCGAACGGTTCATTTCTTTTGATACCGAGGATCGCGGCATAGGCGCGTGATCTGAGCAAATTACAGGGGGTAAGATCATGAAGTCAAGGATAGCGGTATCAATACTAAGTCTTTCTTTGGCGGTCTTGTCGCTGCTGCTCGGAGGGTGTTACGGAAAAGAGCCGGTCTCCGATGATGTTTCCGGCGGCTGTGAGACCTCGTCTGCGGATAACAGGAGCGGCTTATTCTCCGAAAGCCCCTTATGATAATGCGGTGAGCGGATAAACGCTTGTAAGATAATGACTTCCTATACAAAACAGCTCCCGAGTTTTTGGCTCGGGAGCTGCTCTTTTTTGAATTTGCGCCTTGAATTACTGACCGTTTGCGTTGTAGCTCTGAGCAAGCGAGTTCATAGCGGTGCTGAGCTTATGTACGTAAACGAACGGACCTACGATGATCAGCGAACCGACAACATACCAAAGCCAGAACGCAGAAGCGCTGAACTGATAGTTTATACCTCTGCGCTGAAGCTCCGCGCCTATTCTGTTCGAGAGCTGGTGGAACCAAACGAGCATGAAGATCCCGAAGGTGATCGGACCTAACAGGAAACATACCAAGCAGTAGTGCATGGTGTTCTTCCCGTCGTATCTGGACGCGATATAGTTGATATCGGTCGAGATCACGGAAAAATAATAGATCGAATAAATTCCGAAAGTGATGATCGTGAACAGAATGTACTTTCCGATACTTCTGTCATCCTTGAGACGCATTGCGCTGCCTCCAACATAGTCTGCCATTGTGAAACCTCCTGCATAAAAATATTTTTTTATTGATGTTATCGCCGTATAAGCGGCGTAACGCCCGCTGTGAGATGTTTTTCGCGGCTGCCCGCGCGATTTTTGTCGATTTAACGACTGTATTTTATATTATAACATATTCTTTTGGATTTTTCAATAGGAAAAAGAAATTTTTGTTTCCTTTGGATAACATTTTTTTCTTCGTCCAAAATAAATGCACATATGTGGAAAAATTCGAGTTAGTAAAGACTATTGACATTTGAATTTGACTGTGCTATAATATGTTTGGT
>CAYPWI010000396.1:0-2704 GCA_964414395.1 uncultured Ruminococcus sp. | reverse complement strand
CGGACAATCTCAACAAAGACGAGGAGTGCGAGGGAAGCTTTGGGATCGCCTACTACAGCGATGTATCCTTTACGGGAGAAGACGAAATGTCCTCCCCGTTCTCGCCCAATTATCTTGAGATCACCGAACAGAAAACCATTACCGCGACACTTACAAACGCCATCCAGCAAGATCCTATAATGCCCGTTGACAATATTCCCTACTGTCTCTATGTATTCGCGGACGGCAAGCCTATAGAGTACGCCCCCGCGGGAACGGACGATTACGCGCTGCGGCATGATTATTCAATGAACGAGAATGACGCGGATATCCTTACCATATCCGATGAAGGGAGCACTTTCCAACATTCAGTGTACAGCAGCGCGGTAAACATCGACTTCGACGCGGACGAGCACACGCACATCCTAAACTTCGTATGCTGCTACTACCCCGATACATTCCAGCCACGAAGCTGGCTCGGTTTCACCGGCACGAATTCCGCCATGGCGATAAACACCGCCTATGTGCCGGTCAAGCTTCCCGAAACAAAGCAGCTCGGCGAATATACCGCCGGCGGCACTATGTTACACGGTGAATGTAATGTTTATTTTGCGAACAATGGTTGGCGCAACGAGTTTATGGCGAGAGATCTCATGTATTCCGCTCAAAACGACACATTCCTCATCGAATACAGCAGCGGCAATACAGAAAAGGTTTGGTATGACAGCGATACCTTCTATCTTATCCTGCTGATAGACGGCAAGCTCCGGCCCGCGTTCGGCGGCGAATATTCCTATCTCGTTGACTGCGAAAACGGTGAACGTACATTTAAATACGAGATCCCCTCCGAGCTGCTTCCGACAAACGGGAACCACACCATACAGTGCATAGCTATCCCCGCCGACGAGTGCGAACATTCGGGCGGCGAAGCAACACCGCGAATAAGAATATCCGCCCTCGACTGACATACCGCGCGGACGCGTTTTCACGATTATGCGGCAACTTTTTAAAAAAGTACTTGAAAAATCGAAACAACTGTGCTATAATGAAAATGCGCCCGTAGCTCAGCTGGATAGAGCACTAGCCTCCGACGCTAGGTGTCGTGCGTTCGAATCGCATCGGGCGTACCAATTTAACAAGACAGCCCTCTCGGCTTTACCGAGGGGGCTGTTTGTTCAAAACGGCGGCTATTATTTTCCGACCAAGCCTATACTATACACATCCGAACGAAAATCTGTGACTTTTTTGCAAATCTCTCTTGACAAACTCCCCGTTCACGTGTATAATATAGAAGTGAATTATGATATAACGCGGGAGGGTAAAAGGGAAAAAATGGATAAATTTGAACTTCATTCCGAATATAAACCGACAGGCGACCAGCCGGAGGCGATCGCTATGCTCTCCGAGGGCGTTCTGCGCGGGGATAAGGAACAGACCCTGCTCGGCGTTACCGGCTCGGGCAAGACCTTCACCATGGCGAACATCATCGCCAATGTCAACAAGCCCACGCTCGTTCTCGCGCATAACAAGACACTTGCGGCGCAGCTCTGTTCCGAGTTCAGGGAATTCTTCCCGAATAACGCGGTGGAATTTTTTGTAAGTTATTACGATTATTACCAGCCCGAGGCGTATATCCCGTCCACTGACGCTTATATTGAGAAAGACAGCGCCATAAACGACGAGATCGACCGTCTTCGCCACTCCGCGACAGCCGCCCTCGCCGAACGCCGCGATGTTATCATCGTGTCGTCCGTGTCCTGTATCTATTCCCTCGGAAGCCCCGAAGATTACCGCTCCAACACGCTCCCGATCAGAAAGGGACAGGAAATATCCCGCGACGAGGTAATAAAAAGGCTTGTGGAGATGCAGTACGAGCGCAACGAGCTGAATTTTATAAGAAATAAATTCCGCGTGCGCGGCGATACTGTCGAAATATTCCCCGCGGGCAGCACCAACGAGACCGCCATTCGCGTGGAGTTCTTCGGCGACGAGATAGACCGCATCAGTCAGTTCGACGTAGTTACGGGAAACGCCCGCACCGAGCTTCTCTTCGAGATGATCTTCCCCGCTTCCCACTACATCATAGGCAGGGAAAAAATGGAAGACGCGCTCGCCGAGTTGGAAACCGAATTGGAAGAGCGCATAAAGTTCTTCAAGGATAACAATAAGCTTATAGAAGCCCAGCGCATAGAACAGCGCACCCGATACGATATGGAGATGCTTCGCGAGATCGGCACCTGCAAGGGGGTTGAGAACTACTCGCGCGTATTGGCGAGAAGACCGCCCGGAAGCACGCCCATCACGCTTATCGACCACTTCCCCAAGGACTTTTTGCTTATGGTGGACGAGTCTCACGTTACGCTTCCCCAGGTGCGCGGAATGTACGGCGGCGATGTGGCGAGAAAAAAGAACCTCGTCGACTACGGCTTCCGTCTGCCGTGCGCCTATGACAACCGCCCGCTGAACTTCGACGAGTTCTATGAAAAAATACCGCAGGCGGTGTTCGTGTCCGCTACCCCCGGGGATTTCGAGAAGGAGCGTTCCACACAGATAGTGGAGCAGATCATCCGCCCGACGGGGCTGCTTGATCCCGAGATAGTGGTAAAGCCCACCGCGGGGCAGATCGAGGATCTGATCTCCGAGATAAACATCCGCGTTGAGAAGAAGCAGCGCGTGCTCGTTACCACGCTGACTAAGAAAATGGCAGAGGATCTGACGGAATTCC
>CAYPWI010000395.1:0-2719 GCA_964414395.1 uncultured Ruminococcus sp. | reverse complement strand
AGCGCGGAATACAGCTCCAAGCCTGCCGAAATAAGCAGCTTGAGCAGTTCGAGCAGTTCAAGCAAGTCAAGCAGTTCAAGCAAGTCAAGCAGCTCGAGCAAAACGAACAGTTCGAGCAGTAAAACATCAAGTTCCAAGCCCTATATCGGATACAGACCGCCTTCCGATAAAACATCGGACGGAGAATACAAACCGGGTGACGGTAACATAAAAATATCTACAATCGAAATGAAGGATAAGCCCGATCCCGACTGTGATTGCAAGAAAACGCAATGGGTCTATATGACCATGCCCACCGAAGATGAGATAGGGAGAGTCGGCAGACAGTGTTTAAATTGCGGCTATACTTATTTTGCATGGTACACAATTTATTACAACGATGAGCTTTACAGCGCTAAAGAATACGCCGAAAAAGCCCATAAAGCTTGTAAAACCGATAAGAAGTCAGACGACATAATTGAGGAGATCGGCTTGAATGACGGAAACAAATCGGATCTGGAAAAGCTTATTTTATTGAACAAATGGTTCTATAATAATACAAAATATGACGCGACCTATGAGCGTCACTCCGCTTATGATATTCTCGTGGACGGACTTGGAGTTTGTTCGTCATACGCGGATGCTTTGAGTATTATATTGCCTAAATGCGGAATAGAAACATACTACTGCTCTGCGAAATCTATCAACCACGCATGGAATTTGATAAAGATCGACGGACAATGGACTTATACGGACTTTACCGGCGGAATAGAAAGCAACCCGACGGAAATTATTTTAGGTTCAAGCTGTCATGGAATACCCGACGATATTGAGGTAAAGGAATATTATTTTCATGAAAAGGGTCATGATGGATATTACCAAACCGAAAGCGGACATAAAACTGTTAAAGGTTTTGATTTTTCGAATGTGTCCACAAAGCTGCGTTTGATTGATTTTGACGGGAATGAGCTGGAGGTACACGAGAAACCGGACGGATTTTCCTATGTTGACAGCAATGGTCAGGGGTGGAAATGTACTTTTTGACCCGCCGTTTAAACGGTGCTCTCGAGCTGCTTAAAAAGACAAAACGAACGGCTCTGAAAGCGCCTGTCCGGCTGTTCGTTTTTTTACCATAAGACGGGCGCGAGGTTTAATTAACATAAAGGAGAACCGTAAAATGTGTCCAAAATGTAAAGTCGGCACTCTATCACCCATATCGCTGATGTCGTCGCAGTGGATATGCAACTACTGCGGCTACACCGAGTACCACTCAACTCACGCGTCTATCGGTACGTCCGCGAGTCAAAGTGTGAACGACGCCATGAACAGATTTAACGACAGCAATAGTAGATTTAACGACACGCTCGACGAGATTCGCCGCGACCGCCGGGAGCTGAACGCCGCAAGGCGGAGTAACAAAGCATCACAGAAAAAGGATAAAAGCGGCGGCTGGATAGGAATCATCATTGTCGTGATCATTGTCTATATCCTGCTTAACGGCTGATACTAATTTTTGATGGTAATACACCGAACCGAGCTTTTCTTCCACACCATAACAAAGCGATAATAAGTATTCCAAACTCGGCTGCCGGATCCGAACGTATTCCCGGTATAATTAGATTTGTACGAGCGATGACCGAGTTTTTTCGGCTGACGCGTTATATCACATAGAAAAAACGAAAGGAAATGACACAATGAACAACAAAAGAAAAATTATTACAGCCGCCCTGCTCGCGGCCGTTATGGGAATTACGGGGTGCAGCACAAGCCGCGAACCCGTGAATAGATATTCTTACAATTACAGCTCCTCACAAAGCTCGACCGTATCAAGTGCTCCCGCCTCAACGAGCGCGGAATACAGCTCCAAGCCTGCCGAAATAAGCAGCTTGAGCAGTTCGAGCAAGTCGAGCAGTTCGAGCAAGTCCAGCAGCTCGAGCAAGTCGAGCAGTTCGAGCAAGGTAAGCAGCAAGGCAACATCTTCCAAGGCTTCCGAGAAAAGTTCAAGCGAAACGGAATGTAAGCACAAAAACCTTACCGAGGAAGTATTGGAGCCGGCGATCTGTAAGAAAGACGGCCGCAGCAGATTTACATGTAATGACTGCGGATATACTTTTGAGAAAACGACCTATGGTCATCACAATTATTTAGAGGGTATCGACATCAAGCCTACAAAAGACCATATTGGAACATACGAGGTCAAATGTACGGAATGTGGCGGAATATATATATCAACACTCGCTATGTGAATTATTTCAATGATCTGATATATTGGGATAAGAAATTGGCGGAGGCGGATCTGGCGGCAATGAATCTGGTAGAAAAGCTTGGTCTGAACAAAGGCAATAAATCAGATCTGCAAAAGCTGTGTGACTTGAAAAAATGGTTCTGTGACAACACGCACTATGATCCCACATTAAAAGGGAATAGTCCATACGACATTTTAGTCAATAAAACCGGCGTGTGTGAATCTTACGCGGAGGCTCTTTACCTTATACTTCCGAAATGCGGGATAGAAACATATTATTGTCGAGCGACAACTATCAAACACGCATGGAATTTGGTAAAGATCAATGGAAAATGGACATATACGGATTTTACAGGGGGCGTCGATTTCAACTCAAAGGAAGTCACGCTTGGTACAAGCTGTCACGGTGTACCCGATAAAATCGAAGTGGGTACAAAGGATCTGGAAGACTCCATAGGGGATCTAGCTTTAAATAGCATTCAGTTCGATAAGTCA
>CAYPWI010000394.1:0-2722 GCA_964414395.1 uncultured Ruminococcus sp. | reverse complement strand
CATCCGAAACACATGACCCGCAGATCACTCGTGAACTTCTTCGATGTTCGCGCTGTCCTTTACAAGATCGAGAGCCTTCTCTATCTTAAGATCCGTAGTGAGCGTCTTTGTGGAAATGGTCTCTTTTACCTTGTCAACGTCGATGCTGTACTGCTCGGCGAGATTGTTGTACTCGTTGTCGATATCATCATCGCTGATCTCGATGTTCTCAAGCTGAGCGATCTTCTCCAGAGCGAGACGCAGCTCTACCTGACGCTTCGCCGCGTCCTTGAAGTTCGCGCGGAACTGTGCCATGGTCATACCGGTGTACTTGAGATAATCGTTTATGTCGATGCGTGTTCTCGCGACCCACTCACGAGCGATCTCGTCGATGCGGTGCTCGTACATGATCTGCGGAATCTCCGCCTTCATCTTCTCAAGCATCTTGTCCATCAGCTCGGAATCGGCAGCGTCATCGGCTTCCTCGGCGAACTGCTTCTCGAGCTTCTCGCGGACCTCCGCCTTGAGCTCGTCAACGGTATCCTTCTCGGAAACATCCTTTACGAAATCGTCATCGAGCTCGGGGAGCTCCTTTGCCTTGATCTCGTGCAGCTTGCACTTGAATACGGCAGGCTTGCCCTTGAGCTCTTCCGCCTGATAATCCTCGGGGAAGGTAACGTTTACGTCAAACTCATCGCCGACATTCTTGCCGATGATCTGCTCCTCAAAGCCGGGAATGAACGTGTGAGAGCCGATCTCCAACGGGAAATTCTCGCCCTTGCCGCCCTCGAACGCCACGCCGTCGGTAAAGCCCTCGAAGTCGATAACAGCGGTATCGCCGTCCTCGACCGCTCTTCCCTCAACGGTGACGATACGCGCCACTCTGCCGCGCATCTTGTCGATCTCTTCATTTACAGCGTCATCAGTGACATTCTTGACGGTTTTCTTGACGCTTATTCCCTTATAGTCGGAAATTTCAACCTCGGGCTTGGTGATAAGATCCGCCTTGAGCGAAACGCCGTCGGTCTTGCTGACATCCGTCACCGCCGTGTTCTCAACGTCAACGACCTCAAGACCCGTCTTGTCGATGATCTCCTCGATATGGTTGTTGTAAAGCGAGTTTACGGCGTCCTCATAGAACACTCCTTCGCCGTAGTGAGCCTCGATGACCTTTCTTGTAGCCTTGCCCTTGCGGAAGCCGGGGATCAAGATCTTGCTCTTCTGACGGTTGTACACTGTATTGACAGCGGATTCAAACTCCTCAGCGCTGAACTTCACCTCAAGCGAGTAAGTATTTACAGCGGTATTGTTCTGTGAAATGATTTCCATTTTTAAATGTTCCTTCCTTATTTTGTTTGCCCGACGTCCGAAACGCGTTCAGCCGCCGAGCCTGATTACTGATTTACCCTTACCGGGTCGAACCTAACGCCGTCCGCCGACACCAGGCGGTAATCCACTCCGCCGCGTTCACCGTTCAATGCGTTTCGGATGCTGCTCCCGTGAAGGTGTGCGTAGAAGCACCGTTTCACCCCGTATTTGTGAAGTACCTCGGTCAGCATGACGTTCTCCTCGGTACCGTATATCGGCGGATAATGGATAAATGCCACAAGCTCGCCGCCAAGCTTCACTCCCGCCTGCAAAGAAGCCTCAAGCCTCCCCGCCTCGCGGCTGAGCACCTTTTGATCGGCAGGCTCGCCGTTTTCGCTTATCCAGCCGCGCGTCCCGCAGATCGAGATCCCCTCGGCAAGGTACGCGTTATTAAACAAGAATTTGATCGTTGTAAAACCGTTTTCGCGGATAAAATTCTCGTTCTTGCTCATCGTCGACCACCATAGGTCGTGATTGCCTTTTGTCAGTATCTTTTTACCGGTAAGCTCCCTGTCGATAAACGCAAGATCCGCCGCGCTGTTTTCAAGCTTAAGCGCCCACGAATGATCGCCCAGCAGAACGACCGTATCATCATCGGTGATCTTGGAGTTCCAGTTTTTCTTCAAGCGCTTGACATGATCCGTCCAGCCGGGAAAGATATCCATCGGCTTATCGCTGCCCATCGAAAGGTGAAGATCGCCTATCGTGTAGATCATATAAGCACCGTTACTTTCCGCCGAGGAAATCGAGTACCACGCCGCCCATCTGCTCTTTGTCAACGCAGCCCGTAAAGCGGACAGCCTTGTTCTTCGTAGCCGCGAGCGGAGCAGGCATTTTAGTGCCGGTATGCTTCTCGAGCTTCTCGATAAGCGCGAATTCGTCCTCATCGGAGCTTTTTCCTCCGACAGCGTCGAACACCGCTCTGCCGAACTTGTAGGGATTAGCGGTAGACGCGATGATCGTCGGCGTGGTATCGCCGGTCTTTGCCCTGTAGTCCTCGTGGACCTTGACCGCCACCGCGCTGTGAGTATCGAGCAGATAATGCTCCTCCTCAAAGGTCCTGCGGATCTGAGCCTTGGTCTCCTCATCGGAGCAGCAGCCCGCGCTGAACAGTTCCGAGAGCTGCTTCTTCACATCGTCGTTTACCTCGTATCTGCCGCACTCCTTGAGCTTGCCGAACCACTCGTTGATGAGTTTGTCGTTTCCGCCCGTAAGATGATAGAGCAGTCTTTCGAGATTGGACGATATCAGGATATCCATCGACGGAGATACCGTCGTGTAGAACCTTCTGTTTCTGTCGTAAACGCCCGTGTTGATGAAATCGGTCAGGACGTTGTTGCTGTTGGAAGCGCATATCAGCTTGTTTACGGGGATC
>CAYPWI010000393.1:0-2723 GCA_964414395.1 uncultured Ruminococcus sp. | reverse complement strand
TACAAAAGGATATTAAAAATACTGTAGACGCAATCGTGAGGGAGCTTGCGAAAGATAATCGAATAGCAGATTTTTATGCAGAGTGGAATAAAATCAATCGGCAGAAATTATCCATCTACCATGACAAACCCGATCCGGATATTCCGCTTGAGAACAACAAGGAATTCCGTAGTATCAAGAACGTGATAATCAGAGCTGTTCTCGAATTGGAAAGCACTCCCGATACTCAAATAGATAATTCAAGTATCACAAATATGGTGTCCTCGTTTGTAAAACTGCTCGGCAGCATGATAAACGATTCATATAAGCGAAAGCAGTCAAGATTGAATGATCAAATTGATTCCAAGTTGAGAGCCAAGATCGAACAGAAGAAACGTGCTCTCGGAATGAAAACCGATCATTCTGTCAAAGGTGTCAAAAACGACGAGCAAAATTTTAATTTTTGAGCAGCGTTTTCCGCTGGACTTTTCTGGATTTTTGTGGTATGATGTGTGGTTACAAAGGATGTGCTGTCTATGGCAAAGCGCAGACCCTCGGGCGATGGAATGGTTCGTAAGCGCGACGATGGACGCTGGGAAGGACGAATAGTAGTCGGTCACAAGAACAACGGCGCTCCGATCTACAGATATGTCTTCGCGAAAACTCAGGCAGAACTCACTCAAAAGCTTCATGATAAAATTGAGATGTATCGTGACGCAGATTTGAGCGAAGAATGCAACATGACGATCGGAGAATGGCTCGACAAGTGGATCAACGAATACATGATCTTCACGCTCAGACCAAATTCGTTGAGGAGTTACGGCATGGTGATAAAATGCCAGATCAAGCCACATCTCGGCAACCGCCCGCTTTCCGCCCTCACCACAAATGAGATCCAGAAATTCTACAACACGATCAAAAAACAGGGGCGCGTTCGCGAGGACAGGGAACACGGTACGCAACTTTCCGACAGCATGGTAAGGAAGATCCACCTCGTGCTGCATGAGGCTCTTGACATGGCGGTTAAGCAGCGATTGCTTGTAAGCAATCCGACCAACGGAACGACCGTCCCGAAAAACAATTACAAGGAAAAGCAAATCTTGAATGACGAGCAGCTTGACAGGTTCATGGAAGTGATAAGATCCGATGAACGCTGGTACGATTTCTTCTACACCGAGATCACAACAGGGCTTAGAAAAGGCGAAATTTGCGGGCTTCGCTGGGAGGACTTCGATGAGCAGTCCGGCAAGCTGAAAATACAGCGCAGCGTTGGAAAATTAAGAGACGGCACTTTGGAGATCGGCGAAACAAAGACCGAAACGGGAAAGCGCGAAATTCTACTCCCGCCAAGCACGGTGGAATTATTGTCAAAGCGAAAAGAGAAAGCCGTCAGTGATTGGATATTCCCCAATTGGAAAAATACCGCAGAGCCGATGAACCCACAGAGCGCATATACGCACTTGAAAGTGTTATTGAAGAAGGCAGAGTTGCCGCTGATACGTTTCCACGATCTTCGCCACACATTCGCGACACACGCGATAGCGGGCGGTGTTGACGCAAAAACCCTGTCGGGAATCTTAGGTCACACGAACGCGAGCTTCACGCTTGATACATACACTCACGTCACAACGGATATGCAGAAAAACGCCGCGAAGATAGTCGGCAACTTCATGGACGACATAATAGGGGGAATGAAGAATGGCTAGACGTCGGAAGAATGGTGAAGGCACTTTAAGATTTCGGAAAGACGGTCGTTGGGAAGGACGCATTGTCATCGGATATGATGAAAAAGGCTTGCCGAAAACCAAGAACGTGACAGCAAAAACCAAGACCGAGTGTGCCGAAAAACTAAAAGCGCTCAAAGAGAAATACGGCAAGCCGACCGAAAAGATAAGCGCGGAAATGCCGTTCGGCGATTGGATAGACTTCTGGTACCAAACTTATTGCAAGCATACCGTGAGAATAACGACACAAATCGGTTATGAGGACAGAATCTACAAGCACATAATCCCGGAAATCGGCTCAATACCGCTGAACAAGCTAACTCAGACAGATCTTCAGCAGTTCTACGCGCGAAGCAAAATCGGCGGTAGATTGCGCCGCGTTGAGGCGTGTGGAAAAGGCTTATCCGACAGATTGATAAGAGGATTGCACGGGAATTGCCGCTCCGCGCTTGAAAAGGCAGTGCAAATGGGGCTTATTCGAACAAATCCCGCGATAGGCTGTAAGTTGCCGCCTAAGAAGTCCAGAGAAATGAAAGTGCTGACACAAGGCGAGATCATACGCTTCCTCAATAGAGCGAAAGAGGAAGGCTATTACGAACTCTTCTTGCTGGAACTTGGAACGGGTATGCGTCGAGGAGAGATTCTCGCCCTCAAGTGGAGCGACTTAAACTTCATGACAGGCGAACTTCGGATAGAACGGCAGATTAACGTTATAAACAAGGAGCAGATCATCTCCGAGCCGAAAACCAAGTCCTCAAAACGAACAATAATCTTGCCGCCGTCGCTATTGCAGATTTTATCCGAATACAAGAAAACCATAGATTCCGAGTGGATTTTCCCTTCACCTTTGGATAGCACTAAGACAAGGAATCCCCCCGCGGTACGCAAGCGCCTTCAAATGATTTTGGAACGCGCGGGCTGTCCAAAGATAAGATTTCATGATCTTCGGCACACATTCTCGACCATGGCTTTAGAAAGCGGCATGGATGGGTTTATCAGTAAACCGATTGATGTGGAGCA
>CAYPWI010000392.1:0-2724 GCA_964414395.1 uncultured Ruminococcus sp. | reverse complement strand
CGTCAATATATTGTATATATTTTCTGCTTTTTGCACAAAAATCAAATAAAGTTTTTAGTTGGAAATTTGAACGATAAATTATGGAGCCGCAATTATTTTTTTGCAGGTTATCCGAACACTTAATTTATCAAACAAATGCTTTTGTAAGAACTGCCAGTTTTATTAGTGAAAATTTGTTGAATATGACAGTTGACGATTTGCGAAATTTGCTTTATCATAGAAGAAGTTGTTATATTTTAAATATGAGGTGATGGAGAATGGATATTCTTCAGCAGATAATCGATATGGACAAGGCTGCCGCCGCGCGCGCGGATTCCGCGGCTGAAGAAGAGCGCAGGCTCTCCGACGAGTCCGGCGAACAGTCTGCTAAGGAGAGCCGCGAGATGCTCTCGGCGGAGCGCGAGAAGGCTGAGAGCTTCTGCAGGGAGCAGGAGAGAACATTGTCCGAGAAGCTCCGCCTTGCCGAAAGCGTCCGCGCCGAAGGCTGCAAAAAACTCGATGAGAGCTTCAACAGCAATAAGGCGCAGTGGAAGTCCGAGATCCTCAGCCGCATAACGGGAGGGAAATGATGTCATTTTCTTCAAATGCCGTTGTGGCAAAGGCGAGGGCGATATTCGGGCGTTCGCTGACGACGGAGGACTATATTCAGCTGTCGTCGAAGGAGACCGTCGCGGATGTGTGTATGTATTTAAAGCAGACCCCGCGCTATGCGGCGGCGCTTTCCTCCGCGAACCCGCAGACCACCCACAGAGGACAGCTCGAGGGGCTTCTGCGAAAGGGAGTTTTCGATATATTTGAGAGCTTTCACCGCTTCGACTTCACGGAAAGCAAGGGCTTTTTCCATTATATCATAACTCAGCTGGAGATAGAACAGATACTGCTTGCCATTCAGAGCGTCTCGGGCGGGAGCTCCGATAATTTTATCGCGGCGCTGCCCATGTTCGTAAACGAACATTCCGAGGTGGATCTGGCGGGGCTGGGGACGGCAAAAAATCTTATTGAAGCGGCGGACTATCTGCGCGGCTCGGTCTACGAAAAAGCGATAGGCGAGCTGCTCGTATCGGCTGCTGAAAGCGGAAAGCTCGACATCTGCGATTGTGAGCGGCGGCTGTATACTCAGTATTATATGAGACTGCTGAAAGCCGTCGAGGAGCATTATAAAGGCTCCGACAAGAAGGAGCTCAAGCGTCTGGTGCTCCGCAGCATTGATATGGAGAACGTCGTGACGCTCTATCGGTATTCAAAGCTGTTCAAAACTCCCGCTTCCGAGCTTCCGGATAAGCTGATACGCTTTAAATACAGGCTGTCCGACGAGGTGATAGAACGCCTGGTCGCTCAGAAGGATACCGAGAAGATAGCCTCGGAGCTTTCGGCGATGGGGTACGGTATCAGAGGAGAAGCGCCGCCCACCGTCGAGGTACTGACAGGCAGGATAAGCCTGGACTTCCTCAAGAAGACCATTCGTCTGTCGCAAAGCGCGTCGGCGGTGCATTTCGCCTTGGCGGAATGTCTTAAGATCGAACTTAAAAATATCAAGACCATTATCGAGGGCATACGCTATGAGATCCAGGGCAGCGATATCCTTGATATGCTGGTCATTTGAGTTGGGGGTGTGCAATTAAATGGGCATTGAAAAAATGTCGCTTATGTCGGTGGAAGGCCCCGTAGAACGGCTCGATAACGCATTGATGGCGTGCAGCGAAAGTGGACAGTTTCAAATGGTCGCCGCGGGCGCGGTCATGCGGAATACGAGCGAGCAGAACCCGTTTTCGGGAATATACACCAAGGTACGCGATATGGCGGTCAATCTCAAGATAAAGGCGGAATACTGCGACTTCAAATATCTTCCGTATGAGACTGTAGAGGATTTTGAAAACTATTTCGATGACATAAGCCGCAGGTATTATGAGATAAACGATAAGTATGAGAAAATATCTCAGTCGCTAGAGGAACATAAGAGCACGGAGGCGTATCTGAGGCACCTGTTGGGGCTTGACGTTTCGTTCCACGATCTGTTCGCGCTGAAATACGTAAAGGTGCGCATCGGGCGGCTGCCGCTGGAAAATGAGCACAAGCTCGATTATTACAGATCGAAATGCTTTATATTTATGCCGTTTGAGCGCGGCGCGGATTACGTCTACGGGATATATTTAACGCCTGTATCTCAGGCTGAATTTACCGATGAAGTTATGAACTCACTCTGCTTCGAGCGAACGCTTCTTCCGAATTACCTCGAGGATAACGCGGAGGACGCGGATAAAAAGCTCGCCGAGCAGATAGCGGACGAGGAAAAGGAAAAGCAGCGGCTGGAACAGGAGCTCGCCTACTTCACGGATGAGCTCGAGGGCGACTTCCGCGCGGTGCTGTGCAAGCTGAAATTCAAGTCGGACTGCTACGAGTTGAGGCGCAAGGCGATCATTGCCGACAAGCGCTTCTCGTTCTCGGGATATTGTCCGTCTAAGGAATACAAGGATCTTGAAAAGTCCTTGAAGGCGACTTCAAGCGAGATTGAGTGTACGGAGATCCCCGTGGAGAAGAAAGGTGCGTCGCCCGATGTGCCGATAAAGCTTAAAAACAACTTTATCACGCGTCCGTTTGAGATGTTCGTCAAGATGTACGGACTGCCTTCCTACGGTGGATTTGATCCCACGCCGTATGTCGCGTTTACGTATATGATATTGTTCGGGCTGATGTTCGGCGATGTGGGACAGGGATTTTTGGTCA
>CAYPWI010000391.1:0-2727 GCA_964414395.1 uncultured Ruminococcus sp. | reverse complement strand
AGCCGGCTAGCAAAAAGCTCGGAGCGCCGAAGGCGCGGAGAGCTTTTTGCGCTTCGCGAATTGCTTTTAAGATAAGGAGCATACAATGTCCGTATTCGATATATTCAAGAAGCTCGAAAGCAAAGACCCTGAGCCCGCGGGCGCGGTGGAATACATCATCTGCGGTCTGGGCAACCCCGGCACGCAGTATGAAAACACCCGCCACAACATCGGTTTTATGACGATAGATACGTTATGCGAGAAGTACAAGCTGAACTGCAAAAAGCTGAAATTCAAGTCGCTGACCTGTGACGCGGTTATATCCGGTAAGCGCTGCTTTATTATGAAGCCGACCACCTTTATGAACAACAGCGGCGAGGCTGTCACTGAGGCGATGAATTTCTACAAGATACCGCCAGAGCGCACCATAATAGTATTCGACGACATCTCGCTTGAGCCGGGTAATTTAAGAATTCGCCGCAAGGGGAGCGACGGGGGACACAACGGGATAAAGAGCATTATTTATCTCTCGGGCTCCGATATGTTCCCGAGGATAAAGCTGGGCGTGGGCGCGAAGCCGCACAAGGACTATCCTCTCGCGGACTGGGTCTTGGGTCACTTCAAGAAGGAGGACGGCGAGAAGCTCGAAAAATGCTTTGACAACGCCGTCTCCGCTTTGGAGCTTATGGTCGCGGGGAAGATAGACGAAGCGATGAATAAATACAATTCGTGAGGGTTTGATAAGCCCATACGGTAATCGGGGGAAAGCATGAATTTCTTTATTAACGCGGCGCGTCAGAACGCCGACTTCAAGCGCCTGCAAAAGTATCTTGAAAGTGAAAACACCCTGCCCGCTCTTGTAACGGGCGTTTCGCATATACACAAGGCGCATTTTATAGCGGCGCTGCTCGATAACGAGCACACCGATCTTATCATAGCCGAGAGCGAGGGTGAGGCTCAGAAGCTCGTGGGCGACATAAATATGATGATAGGCGAAAACGCCGTGCTGCTCTATCCCGAAAAGGATCTGATGCTGAGCGAGACGGGCGCGGCTTCCCGCGAATATGAGTACAAGCGCATATTCGCGCTGAACGCGATCTTAAAGCGCTCTTGTAAAGCGGTGGTATGCTCCGCGGCAGCCGCGTCGCAGTTCACCATACCCAAAAAGGAGCTTACCGCTCGCACGATAACGCTGTCTTCCGACGGTGAGATCTCGCAGGAGACGCTTATCTCGCGGCTTAACGCGGCGGGGTATACACGCTCGGATATGGTAGAGGGCGCGGGTCAGTATTCGGTGCGCGGCGGGATAATCGATATATTCTCGCCGGGGGCGGCGTTCCCGTATCGTGTGGAATTATGGGGCGACAGCATAGACAGCCTGTGCGAGTTCGACCCCGAGAGCCAGCGCAGAACGCGTTCACTTGGGAGCGTGGAGATCTCCCCCGCGTCGGAGACGCTTTTCGATAATTCGGAAGTCCTTTGTGAGAAGATAGAAGCGCTTGTAAAGAAAATACGTTCCAAGAAGTCGGACGCTGTTCGTGAAAAGCTTGCCGATGATGTAAAAAAGCTTCGCGGAGGAATGGAGCTTCGCAGTTCCGACCGGTTTTTCCCGCTCTGCTATGATGAAGAGACCACCGTTTTCGATTATACCGACAGGGTATTCGTGTGCGAGAACACCGCCGTGCGCGAGAGCTTCCGCGCGGTGTCCTTGCAGCACGCCGAGGATCTGAAACTGCTGACCGACGAGGGGCGTATCTGCAAGGGTCTCGACCGCTTCCGTATGACCAAGGCGGAGCTGAATTCCGCGTTGGACAGCAGAACGCGCGTTTATCTGGACTCCTTTGTCCGCGGCGGGGGCTTGCGGCTGGGGACTATGATAAACGCCCGCGAGGCGATACAAAACGCGCCGTGGGGCGGCGAATACAAAGTCCTCGAGGACGAACTGCGCGGTTTTTTGGACAGAAAATTCTGCTGCTTTATTTTTGCTGGAACCGAGAAGGGCGCTCTAAATCTCGCGGACGACTTGAAAGCGGACGGCTTCAACGCGGACTATTACGCCGACCCCGAGGACGTTATCCCCGGAAAGATCATCGTCTCCAAGGGCACGATCTCGGCGGGGTTCGAGTATACCGAGGCGAAAATGTGCGTGTTCACTCACACCGCCGTTCACGCCGAGCGCCGCAAGGCTCCCAAGAAGAAAAAGGGCGAGGAGATACGCTCGCTCGAGGATATCGCGATAGGCGATCTTGTAGTTCACTATTCGCACGGGATAGGCGTGTTCGACGGCGTTCACAAGATAGAAGCGGGCGGCGTTGCAAAGGACTATATCCGCATAAAATACGCGGGCGCGGACGTGCTCCACGTTCCCGTAACACAGCTCGATCTCGTTTCGCGATATATCGGCACGGGCGACGCGTCTACGGTAAAGCTGAACAAGCTCAACTCCGAGGCATGGACTAAATCTAAGGCAAAGGCAAAGGCGGCAGCCAAAGAGATGGCGGCGGAGCTTATTGCGCTGTACGGAAAGCGCATGAAGTCGCAGGGCTTCGCGTTCCCCGAGGACGATTCCATGCAGGAGGACTTCGAGCAGCATTTCGCGTATATCGAGACCGACTCGCAGCTCCGCTGCATTGATGAAATAAAGGCGGATATGCAGCGTCCGCAGCCAATGGAACGCCTGTTGTGCGGCGATGTGGGCTTCGGCAAGACGGAAGTGGCGCTCCGCGCGGCGTTCAAGTGTGTGGAGGC
>CAYPWI010000390.1:0-2728 GCA_964414395.1 uncultured Ruminococcus sp. | reverse complement strand
GCTTGAGAGCGGTATCAAGAGATTCATTTTTACCAAGACGAATTTCTGCCATCTATATTTTCCCTCCCTTTGCCAAGCGGCACAGGTTAATATACTATTATTCCATATACAGTATATGAATTATTATACATCACAAACAAAGATTTGTCAAGGGATTATTCGCATTTTTTTCTCTAAATCATTTTTTTGGTACTTTTCGCCAATTGTTTTCAACAAATTTAAACAACTTGACATTCTCAAAAAACGATCTTAAGAACAAAACCGCGACCCCTGACACATCATATACCGTTATGATGTCAATCGGGCTTTATCATACCGGAAATATCGACAGGCTCCCCGTCCGCCCAGAGGTGCTCGAGCTGGTAGAACTCGCGCGTTTCCTCCAGGAAAACGTGTACGATGATGTCGATATAGTCCAACACTATCCAGTTGCGGCTCTGAACGCCCTCGACGCTCTTCGGGGTAACGCCCGCCTGCCCGAGCTGATATTCCACGATATCCGCCAGCGCCTTCACCTGCGTGGTGGAGGACGCGGATGCTATCACGAAATAATTCGCGAGTATCGTCAGATCCTTTACCTTAAGCGCGGTGATCTTTGCAGCCTTCTTGGAATCAAGCGCCTTAACGGCGATCTCAAGTTCTTCTCTATCCGTCATAGTGTCTCCTTATTCTTATTGAATTTTAGATAGTAGTTATACGCTTCAAAAGTGGAGAGCGGCACCGCTCCGCATCTTCCGCACACATTGTTGATAAGATAGACAAGCGCCACCGACATGGCGACGTCTATATCGTCATAGCAGAATTTGCGCATCTTGTCAACATCTTTGTAATGCCTGTCCTCCGAGATCATATCGGCAAGGAAGATGATCTTCTCCATCATGGTCATCTTGGCGCACCCTACGGTGTGATAGCGCACCGCCGAAATTATCTCCTCGTCGTCTATCCCCAGATCGACGCGGATATAATGCCCGCCCGCTATGCCGTGCCAAAGGCTCTTAGCTTCCACCTCGGCGGGGTCGGGGGACAATCCGCTCTCCATAACATACTGCCTCTGCCGCTCGGGAATATCCTCTTTCATGATGTCGTGGAGCATACCCGCGAGATAGCAGCGCTTCTTGTCCGCGTTGTACCTCTCGGCGAGCTTGAAGCTCTCCTCCGCGACGTTCATACTGTGCTGAAAGCGCTTTTTGGAAAGCCGCTTCTTCAAAAGCTCTTCATATTTATCGAGATCTACGTATTTGCTCACAAATTTTCCTCACCTTTTCAAGCGAATTTTCGCGACAGAGAACGTTCAAGCGCGATACAGCCCGTGTTCCGAGATATATTCGGCTACGCCCGAGGGGACAGAGCCTGAGATATCCTCGGACTTCGCCAGCTTCTCCCTTATCTCCGTTGAGCTGATATCCACGATATCGGACGGCAGGACTTTTACATATCCCATCTCGGCAGCGAACTCCATCATCTCGGAAAGATCGTCGCCGCCGCGCGCCAGAGCGCAGACCTTGCACTCCTTGAGTATCGATTCATACTTATACCAATTGCGGAACGAGAACAGCATATCCCCGCCGATAAGCAGAAAGAACTGCTCCTTTGGGAACTGACGTTTCAGCTCGCGCAGGGTATTTATCGTGTAGCTGACCCCGCCCATGCGGCGCTCGATATCCGATACCTCCACCTCGCACTTCACGTTGAAGCCCTCGGAGATGCCCTCGAAAGCTCTTCTGCACATTTCCGCCCTATCGTCGAACGGCGCGAGCTTAGTGGTCTTATGCGGGGACTCATAGGTCGGGATCACGATAAGCCTTCTGAGCTTCAGCTGACTTGCCGCCTCGCGCGCCAGATTGACATGCCCGTTATGCACGGGATTGAACGCGCCGCCGAATATTCCTGTCTTTATCACATCAGCCAAGCTCGATCACCCGCTTCTTAGGATCCTTGCTTCTGCGCCAGAGCACGAATTTTCTGCCTATGACCGCGACCACATCAGCCCCGAGCTTCGGCGCTATGATATCCGCAGCCTCGCGCGCGGTGTATTCGCACGCGTCCTGAACGCCCAGCTTTATCAGCTCGCGGGCGTTTATCGCGTTCTCGAGCTGGTTTATTATCTCGTCGGAAATGCCCTGCTTCCCGATATAGAATATCGGATCATAGCTCTGGGCTATTGAACGCAGCTGCGCCCTTTGTTTACTGTTAAGCATCTATGAAAATTTCTCCTTCAATATCTCCGAAAGCCTCTTGAACGCCACCGCGCGGTGGGAGATCTTGTTCTTCTCCTCGTCGCTTATGGTCGCCATGCTCTCATCGTCGTTCAACATAAAGATAGGATCATAGCCGAACCCGTTCTTTCCGACAGGCTCATCGCCTATGTATCCGCTCACCTCGCCGCGCACGGAATACTCGTCGTCCTCCGCGTAGATGAAGTAGATCGTGCAGACGAACCGCGCGTCGCGAAGCTCTCTCGCCACGCCGTGCATCTCGTCGAGCACCTTCTCGCAGCGCTCCTCGTCGGAAGCGCCCTCACCCGCGTACCTCGCCGAATAAACGCCCGGCGCGCCGTCTAAGAAGTCTATCTCCAGACCGCTGTCGTCCGCCATTGTCGGCAGACCCGTCGCGTCGAACACCGTCCGCGCCTTGATATGCGCGTTTTCCTCGAACGTGTCCCCGTCCTCGACGATCTCGCCCGAGAACCCCGCCTCGCGCATAGAGATAACATCAAACCCGAACGGCT
>CAYPWI010000389.1:0-2753 GCA_964414395.1 uncultured Ruminococcus sp. | reverse complement strand
CCGCGTTTTTGCCGGATTTTATTGCCCTCCCCCCTCTCCCGAAGGGTTGTCCCCCTGCTCCGCGCGGCATTACCCTGCCAAGGGTAAAAACAAACTGACGGCTAATCCGCGCCAAGCGGAAAGGGCACCGCGCCAAGCGGACAAAAAAGTTTTGTCTTCTTTTAATTGAGAATTAGTATAAGAAGTAAGAAAAGAGAGAAGAGACGGGAGGCAGGCGCCGAAAATAACACATCTTTTTTTCTTTCCAAACAGCTTTTTAAAAAAATGTGTTGATTTTCTTGATGAAATATGTTAAAATATATCTGTACTATTTAAAATAGCGTACTTTTGCCCGATTTTCGGATCGGCTTTAAGTGATATCCGCCGAAGATCAAAGTTTATTTGTCGTCTTTAAAGCACGCGTTTAACGTTTTTGAAAGGTAATTGCACTATGTCACAGAAATTTGAACACCAATATCTTATGGGTGATCTTGCCAAAGAGATCTCCACTGTCATAAAGGGAAAGGACGAGTCGCTGCTTATCGTGCTGACGGCTCTGCTGGCTCAGGGTCACGTTCTTATCGAGGACGTGCCGGGCGTGGGAAAGACAACCCTTGCCATGGCTTTGGGGAAAGCCTCCGGGCTGATGTTCCGCCGCGCGCAGTTCACGCCCGACGTTATGGCTTCCGACATCACGGGCTTTACTATATATAATAAGGAAAGCGGAGAATTTGAGTACCGTCCCGGACTTTCCATGACCAACATTCTCCTTGCCGACGAGATAAACAGAACTTCCCCGAAAACGCAGTCCGCGCTGCTTGAAGCCATGGAAGAAAAGCGCGTGACCGTCGACGGCGAGGTGCATCTGCTCCCCGAGCCGTTTATGGTCATAGCCACGCAGAACTCCCAGGGGTATGTGGGAACGTTCCCCTTGCCCGAGGCGCAGCTCGACCGCTTTATGATGAAGATAAGCATGGGCTACCCCACTATAGATGAAGAAACGCAGATCATGATGGACAGGCTCACGGATAACCCCGTGAACAACGTCAGGAACGTTATGACCGCTGACCAGCTCAGAGACTGCATCGAGGATATAAATTACATAAATTTCGCGGACAGCCTTTGTCAGTATGTCGCGCAGCTCTCCGCCGCGACGCGCAATCACCCCGCAGTGGCGCTGGGCGCGTCCCCGAGAGCGTCTGTGGCGATAATGCAGGCTTCCCGCGCGTTCGCCTATCTTTTGGGGCGCGAGTACGTAGTGCCCGAGGACATAGTGCGGCTGCTCATTCCCGTATTTGAGCACAGAATAGTGCTCCGCCACGAGACGCGCATCAGCAAGAAGACCGTGCGCTCGGTGCTGGAGGACGTGGTATCTTCCGTTACGCCGCCGATAAATCGGAGCAGATCATGATACGCAACAGGATAATCTACATCATACTGGCGCTGGCGGCTCTCGCGTTTTCGATGATCTACACCTCAAGGGTAACGGCGGTGATATTGGTCATAGTGCTTGCCTATCCCGTTATCGCGGCGATACTGACTTCTATCCAGCTGATCTTCGTGAAAGCGGAGTTTGAGGGAACGCGTGTGGTCTACGAGAAGAACGCCGTGTTCGAGTATTATATCACCGTGACGAACGGGCTCTTTCTTCCCTGTTCGCCGATGGAGATGCTTTGCAGGCTTCCCGATCTCGACGGGGGAACGTTTTGCGAGAAGCACGTTTACGTATCTCTTCCGCCATTCGGAAAGGCGCGGCTGGCGATAGAGGGGCGGCACCTATACCGCGGCTGCTATCCCTGTCGGATAGACAGGGTCTCGGTGGTCGATCCGCTGAGGATCATCAGGATCTCGAAGAAGTCGGACAAGGAGCTGACGATGATCTTTGTTCCGCGTCGGCTCAGTCTGGAGGATATAATTTCAAATTCCGTCGGAGAGCAGGACTTCAAGCGCCCCGATCCCATAACCTTTGAGAAAGAGGATTTTTCTCACGTCCGCGACTACCGCGAGGGCGACACTATGCAGTTGGTGCATTGGAAGCTCACCGCCAAGGTCGACGAGCTGATGATAAAGCACTATGACAGCATAAACGACCGCCGCGCGCTTATCTTCTGCGACTGGAGCGGGCTTGATGTAGATACAATGCTCAAGACCGATACCATTATAGAGACGGCGCTCGCCTTTGTTCAGGCGGCGCTGGACGAGGGAGTCTGCGCGACGGTGAACACGGGCAGAGGTTCCGACGATATTATCCGTATCTCGACCGCGGGAGAGTTTGAGGACTTTTTCGAGCTGATGTCGGTATTGCCAGCGTCAGCGGAAAAGACTGACTTTACGGAGATCATCGATCGGACGGACAAAAACTCGGCGGCGGTGATAACGCTTATAACGGCGAACCTCACCGATAAGGTGATACAGCGCGCAAGGGAGCTGTCGGAGCAGTGCGCGGTCTATCTCGCGTATATAAATCTTTCGCAGCGTCCCGTTGACAACAAGCTTTTTGAAGACGAGTTCTACTTCTTCAATATCCGCGGCTCGGGCAAGGACGCGCTGAACCTCGCCGCGGCAATGGCGAGCCGCGACAACTGACGCAAATGCCGGCAGGGTCTTCCCCGCCGTCAGAATAAAATCAAGAACAAAGGAGAATAAATTTTATGAATTATATGAATTTAGCAATCGAAGAAGCTTTAAAGGGCATTAGTAATCAAGAAGGTGGACCTTTTGGTTGTTGCATAGTTAAAGATGATGAAGTTGTAGCTTTATCACATAACAAGGTT
>CAYPWI010000388.1:0-2757 GCA_964414395.1 uncultured Ruminococcus sp. | reverse complement strand
GAACGGTATTCTGCGCGGCTCTGGCGGTACTCATCGCGACAAGGTTCGCGCCCGATGAAAAGCCGATCACAACAAGCGTTTCGGAAACGACATCCTCGGTCGAGGTGAACGTGCAAATCTCGACTTCAAAGCGCACCGAAAGCAAGCCTACCGAGAAGCCCGATACGAACATTACCGACAGCGGATCATCGAGCGCGGCTCCGACCGCCAGCGATCCCGAAAAGGAAGCGGCGGACTTCATCAATAGCGGCGGGATCGAGGTTCGGCAGGACTTCCCCGAACCCGAAAAGAAAACCGAGAGCACTCCGACGACGGACAATACGCAAACCTCGAAACCTACGCAGAACACCGACACCTCACAGACTGCGCCGACCGAGCCTCCCAAGATCAAAGACGAAAACGCGCTCACCGATCCTACCAAAGAGCCGACCTACAGCTCAGAACAGATCGAGATAACGCCTCCGGACAGCTCCACGAACCCGAACATAAATCCCGCAATGCACGGGCAGAGAAAGGACGGCAAGATCTTCATCAACGGCTTCGGATGGGTAGTCGATCACGGCGGCGGAGGTAAGGGAGAATATGACAGCGAAATGTACGAAAACGGGAACAAGATAGGCTACTTCGGATAACAAAACAAAGCGTCGGCGAAAGTCGGCGCTTTAATTTTTGGAGGTGTGAATGAGAAAGTTAATACGAATAATTGCCGCTGCTTTAGCGGCAGTTTTTTGTTTTCAAACCGTTGCCTTTGCAAGCTCCGGCGATCCAAATATTGATCATGGCGGCAGCGGATTGGAAAGCGGTAAGGCGGGGAACTTCTGGTACTCGGGAGATGAAGGAGTTAGAATTACGGTTGTCGACTCAACAGACGGCGCTCCCGTATCCTCATCATTTGATTACACAAACAAGAACCCGTCAGATATTGCTTTTTATTTCGATAAGAAATGTAAAGCGGATTATTTAAATGGCGCGGCGCTTTCGCCCGGTACGGAGGAATACGATTATATAACGCCAGCGCAGCCACTCCCCTTGATCGTTTCAAATGGTTCTTACACAACGAACATTGAAAAAATCCGCAGCTATTTCACAGATGAACAGGTTGTCAGGCGGATAGCTCAACACGCTGGATTTTCTTTCAAGAAATTAACCAACGGCGATTACAAGCTGATGATCGAGCCAATAGTTTATGTCACTTACAACGGCATCAGGACAGCGATGACGGCGACAGAGGCGGCGCTTTACAATATGCAGACGGGCGGCGATCTTATAAACAAATTAGGTCTGCTTACGCATAAAAATCTGCCGCTTGCGATGTTCCTTGAAAAGGACGATCTCGGATACACCGCATGGTCGGGTTCGACTACGGCGGTCACGACGGATAGCAATATTTTAAAATATCTGGGCGTTGGGATCGTTTCATTTAAAGAGCCTTCCCCGCCGCCCGAGGAAGAAGTTTCAAGCGGAGAATCCGACTACAGAGTGGATACCGATGTGTACACGAGCGTGACGGTCTCGGGCGGAAAGCACACTCCGGACAACCCGGTGACTGTGCGTTTCTACATCAAAAATAAAGTGTATACGGTCGGAAATATTGTCTATCCCGAGGACGGTTCGCAGCTCGTCTGGTGCAAGTGGCACACTCCGAAAACCGAGCAGACGGTCAACATTCGAGTGACGGTTTCAGGCGGCGCTCATGCGGATAAATCGAGCATTACCGCGAGGATAGCCGACCTTGACAAAAATCCCCCGCCTGATCCGACAGCCGATGATCGTAACGACAGTTTCCGAACACCAAGTGTCCCGAATAAGCCGCAGCGAACGTCCGCAGCGTGGAGCGTCTGGAGTTCATATTGGAAGCCGAAATGGGTTTGGCAGTCCAATTGGCGTTGGGTAGGCACGTCAGAGCGCGGGCATTGGGTTGACCGCGGACGCTGGGTGGATAAGGGCGAGTGGAAATTCCGCAGCAGCTCGTACCGCGTTTCGTTAAGCGCGAATATGCGGATAACCTGCGATTCCAAAAATCCGACTGCTGTCGGCAGAACCATGAAATCCGGGTATGGGATCAACGAGAAAGTTACTGCATCTATCAGCGGAAACGGAGAACATACCGTTTTGCAAAACGCGGTCGCCTACTTCCCCGAATTCTATTACTCATCATATTGGCGGCTGTTGGAGAAAACGGGTGGTTCTCTCGAATTCCGAAAAAACAAGTACAGCACCTATAATAATCGGACGCATTTTACTCCGATATGGTATCCCGACGGAAATTACAAAGTATACACATGGGCGATGGACTGCTGGACTCCCGCGGGAATGCTTTCCGCAAATCTGACCGATTCCCTTACCATAAAGGGAAATGTTTTTGATGATTGGCATATAGCGCCCGTGCAATAACTTTTTATGAAAGGAAGATTTGTTATGAAGAAGAAAACAACACGAATTCTTTTAACGGCGATTATAATGATCGCCGCGATGTCCGTAATGTCCATGTCCGCGTTCGCCGACGGCGACGTAGCGGGCGCTATTGAGGGCACATGGAAAACAGCCTCGACGCAGATAAAGCAGGTCGTCAACAATGTGGTGTTCCCCATAATTGACGTTATTCTGGCGGTGTTTTTCTTTGCTAAATTGGGTCTCGCGTATTTCGACTATCGAAAGAGCGGACATTTCGAGTGGACTGCCCCGGCTGTGCTTTTCGCGTGTTTGGTCTTCACGTTGACCGCGCCGATGTATGTTTGGACGATCATAAATATCTGA
>CAYPWI010000387.1:0-2758 GCA_964414395.1 uncultured Ruminococcus sp. | reverse complement strand
GTTTACGACCTCAATGGGAACGAATTAAAATCTCAAAGAGAACCGAACGGCTATTCTTATACGGACAGCGACGGTATAAAATGGACATGTACTTTCTGATCGCTGTTTTATCGATCCTGCCCGGCTGTTTAGAAAAAAACGCGGGTCTGCCCGCGGCAAACAAACGGCTATTGGCGAACCTGCCCGCGGCTTATGCTCAATGACCGAAAATTCTATAAAGAAAGGGCTTTTATTATGGATATTTTCAGAACTGTTCTGAGCGCACTGTTCGCTATAGGCGGAGTTGCCGCATTTTTCTTCGGTTGGGTAAACGAGGGCATTCTTTTCTGGTTTGTTGCCGCGGTGATCCTGCCGTATGTGTCCGCAAACAAATTTACCAATGTTTGTGCCGCGATAGCAGCCGGTATCGGCGCAATTCGGTTCATCGGCTCGGGTCTCACGGATTACTATCCGCTGATAATGTGCGGCGCGATAAGCGTTGACGAAAACGGCACCGGGGACGGTATCGCGTTCATGGTGACCGCTTCGGAGAACCTTGACGACAAGAAAGTCGCGGCGGCAGCGGTAAACGCGTACAAGAAAGCGTAACCGTTCGAGTAATTCAGAGGTATTCAAATGTTTCCCGAATTTGAACCCGAAACTCTTTGCCCTGCCGGGGCAAGCTTGCCGGATCGCAGCGGAGTCTGCGGCAGAATCGAGTATTTTAAGCGCGCGGAAATTGATACATCGTCCTTGAATAAAAGAATGAACGACATCGAGCGCAGTTTTAACGACACGTGTGACGACCTTCACCGCGCCGTCCGTAAAGAGAACAGAGCTTGCAAAAGGTACATGCAGGCGCGAGAAGAACAAAGAAAAGGCAAAAGCGGCAGCGGTGGCTGGATCTTTGCCGTCATTGCGGCGATCGTTATCATTTTCCTGCTGGGCGGCTAAAAGTCCCGAACACCGATTTTCTTCTAAATTATAACAAATGCGGCTGCACCGATAAAACGGAGCAGCCGTCTTTTTATTATGCGTGATCGGAAATTACTTCACGGCTTCCTCAACAGCCGCCGCGCAGGCAACATAAGAGCCTTGCCCACAGCCGACTTAACCGATCAAGCCGGGATTATAATCTACTATGTAGAATGAACAAGTGCATAGAACCGCCATTCTCTGTTCGTTTTTAATGGTGTCCGGCTGAACACTCAGACTGCATGGAAAGATTTAAAGTTGGAGCTATCTCTTTTATATTATCCAGATTTCCAGCTTTATTAAAATAATAATAATCAAAAAAAGTCTTCCGTTAATTTTGATCTCCTCAAACATCAAATTCTGATTTTCATCTTTGGTGTATGTGTATTCAACGGAGTCATTGTCAAAGGAAAACTCATAGCAAAACTCTGCCCCCATATCCGAAACCTCGGAATTTTTTCCTGCAAGCCGACCGACAGTCCCTGTATCAAGTCATACGCTTCTCCGGCGCAGCTTCTGTTTGTCGAGGAAGTTCCCTCTATGTTCTCAAAAAGCGTACTCAGCGTGACATTCAACCCGAAGACGATCTTGCTTATGCTCTTGATAGTGGCGTTTTTCTCACCGCGCTCGATCTGTCCGATGTAGGTCGGGCGAAAGCTGCTTATCTCGACCGGTTTCCTTTATTTTTAGAATAGCACATTGATGGTATGTTTGACCGGAATAAGCAAATGACCCCCGAAAGCCAAACAAGTTTGCTTGCGTAATTTTGTCAAATCTCATAAAAAACGCTTGACTTTTGTTGAAAAATATGGTAAAATATAATAATATTAGTAGTGTGCAGTAGGGCGTGTTCTGCGGCAAAGCGGTAAAAAGTCTTCTGCCGGAAGACCAAAACGATGTCGAATTATGTTATAATAATAATTTAAAGGGGTGTAAATATATGGCTATTTTCAAATGCAAAATGTGCGGCGGAGATCTCGACGTTCAAGAGGGCGTTACCGTCGTTGAATGTGAATACTGCGGAACGAAGCAGACCGTTCCGAGCGCAGATAACGAGAAGAAGGTCAATCTCTTCAACCGCGCGAACAGACTGCGTATAAACCTGCGAGTTCGACAAGGCGGCGGGCGTGTACGAGGGTATCGTCGCAGAATTCCCCGAGGAAGCCGAGGCTTACTGGGGACTTTGCCTGTGCAAGTTTGGTATTGAATATGTTGACGATCCGGCGACGGCGAAGAAGATCCCGACTTGTCACCGAACGTCATTCGAGAGCATTTTTGACGACAGCAACTTCGATCTTGCCTGTGAGTATGCAGACGGCGTAGCACGGAATATCTACAGAGAAGAAGCGAAAGAGATCGACCGCCTTCAAAAGGAGATCCTCAAGATCGCCCAAAACGAAGAACCGTTCGATGTGTTCATCTGCTACAAGGAATCCGACGAAAACGGCGGACGCACCGTTGACAGCGAGCTAGCGCACGACATTTACGATGTTCTCACCGAAAAAGGATACAAGGTCTTCTTTTCGAGGATCACGCTCAAGGCGAAGCTCGGTCAGGACTACGAGCCGTACATATTCAGCGCGCTGAATTCCGCGAAGGTCATGCTTGCGATCGGCACTAAATACGAGTATTATAACGCCGTCTGGGTCAAGAACGAATGGAGCAGATTTTTGGCGCTTATGGCGAATGACAGCACCAAAATGCTTATTCCGTGTTATCGGGATATAGACGCTTATGATATGCCGAAAGAATTCAGCCATTTGCAGGGGCAGGATCTGAGCAGCCCGAGAGCGTTTCAGGATCT
>CAYPWI010000386.1:0-2785 GCA_964414395.1 uncultured Ruminococcus sp. | reverse complement strand
CACGCGCCCGTTATGTTCCCGATGATAGGCACGCTCAAGGACAACAAGACGCTTATCCTCGGCAAGGAGTACAGTCTTCCCAAGCACGGCTTCACGCGGGACTGTGAGCTCACCCCCGAGAAAACGACCGATACCTCTGTGTTGTTCTCGCTTGAACAGAGCGACTACACCAAGCAGTTCTATCCCTTTGATTTCCGCTTCACTATCGAGTATACTTTGAAAGCGGACGGTGTCACCGTGACCCATCATGTCAAGAACAACTCCAAAGAGGATATGCCCTACTGCATCGGCGGGCACCCCGCTTTCGCGTTCTCGGGCGACTTCAAGGACTATCGCGTGGAGTTCCCCGAAAAAGAGACCGCCGCGGTGCCGATCTACAATCTTGACGTGCATCTCTTCGAGGATCACAATCGCGTAAAGCTCCTCGAAAACAGCAATGTTCTGCCGCTGAACCACGAGATGTTCTACAAGGACGTTCTCTACTTTGACAAAATAAAGTCCCGCTCTGCGTCGTTCCTCGGCAAGGACGGTCACGGCGTGCGCGTGGACTTCCCCGACTTCACTTCCCTCGCGCTCTGGCAGGCAAAGAACGCGCCGTTCCTTTGCGTAGAACCGTTCTGCGGCTCGGCGGACTTCTCCGACTGCACCGGCGTATTCGCCGAGAAGCGCGGTATTGAGATCTGCAAGCCCGGTGAGGAAAAGGTCTACACGTTCTCCTTTACAGCCCTTTGATAATAAAAACGCTCATTCCCCGTCAATGAGGAATGAGCGTGATTTTTAATCATTACTTGTTATTTTTCTTTGACAAGAAGATAACGACCGCAAACGCGCCCAGCAGAACTACAAGTATCACTCCGACGACAATGAACCACATAGTCATATCGTCTTGATTTTCGGTACGTTCCACATATTCCGTCTGAACGGCGGATGTGCTTGCGCTGCTTGCAGGCTCAGTTGCGGCGCTGCTCTGTACAGCCGAGGAGCTGCTCTCTGCCGCGGAGCTCGAGCTGCTTTGCACAACAGTACTTGAACTGCTCTGCGTCGGCGCTGTCGAACTGCTTTGCGCAGCCGAACTCGAACTGCTCTGAACCGTCGAGCTTGAACTGCTTTGAACCGGCGCGCTCGAGCTGCTCTGAGGTCGTGAAGAGCTGCTTTGCGGGCGAGATGAACTGCTCTGAGGTCTTGACGAACTGCTCGCCGGCAGAGCAGAGCTGATTGCGGGCGGTGTGGTGCTGCTCTCCGGCGGCGTAGTGCTGCTCTCGGGCGGCGTAGTGCTGCTTTCGGGCGGCGTTGCACTGCTCTCGGGCGGCGTTGCGCTGCTCTCGGGCGGAGTTGCGCTGCTTTCGGGCGGAGTTTCGCTGCTTTCGGGCGGCGTTGCGCTGCTCTCGGGCGGAGGTGCACTGCTTTCGGTTGGCGTTTCACCGCTCGTGATCGGCTCTTCGGGGGCTGCGAAATATGTATTCTCGACCGTCTCCGTGCGAACGCTCTCAGCCATTGCCGCCGCGGTAACGGTGCTCAGAAGCAAAGCCGCAGCCGCGATGCCGCACGTTATTTTCTTAAATGTCATAATCTACTCCTTTACTGCTGTCAAGAAATTATTATCTATTCTTAATTATATACCCTACAGGACTTTTTGTCAATACTATTTCCCGCTTTTTGCCGAATTTGTACAAAAAATACGAAAAACCGTGTAAGATTATCCTTTGACTTGGGTGTATATAAGTGAAAGATATCTTTTAACCGAGGTGATGAAATGCAGGACGCTGAAATTATCCGTTTGTTTGAAGAGCGGGACGAAAGCGCCGTTTCCGCTTCCCTGGACAAATACCGCGGGTATTGTATGAAGATCGCTTTGAATATCCTCGGCGCTCACGAGGAAGCGGACGAATGTATCAACCGCGTTTTTATGAAGGCGTGGGATATGATCCCGCCGCATAAGCCGAACAACCTCGCAGCTTTCCTCGGGAAGCTGACACGCACCACCGCGCTGAATATGCGCCGCGACGAAAGCGCTCTGAAGCGCGGCGGCGGAGAGACGGAAACGGTATATGACGAGATCTCCGACGCTGTTCCGTGCGGAACAAATATCGAGCGCGAGGCTGAGCTTAATGATCTTATTGAGGAGATCAATAAATTCCTGAAAAAGCTGCCCGAGAAAAAGCGCAATATTTTCATCTGCCGTTATTGGTTTTGCGAAAGCGTTCGCGATATCGCCGCGGAACATTCCATGACAGAAAGCAACGTATCAGTAACATTGAACCGCGTAAGGCAAAAGCTGCGTGAACATTTAAGAAAGAGAGGTTACGATTATGACTAATAATGATTTCATGAAAGCACTGAACGATATTGACGACGAGCTTATCACAAGCGCCAAGCCCCTTGCGGATAAGCCGATCATGGTAAAACCTGTCAAAAAGAGTCATTGGAAGAGCATAACGGCTGCCGCCGCCTGTGCCGCGGTCGTTGCCGCGGGTGCTATCGCCGTTCCGAAGTTGGTGAAAATGTCCGCGCTCTCGGGTCGGGAAAGCAGCGGAGTTCAAAGCGCGTCTTTCGGTCTCAGTGAGGAGACAGCCAGAGTCTTCGGAAAGGATAAAAATAAAGCATACCCCGATGATATCGAATTCGAGCTGGAGGAATTCCCCGATATCGGCTTTAAATGCAGTACGAACGGTCTTATAATGCGTGAGAACGACACAGAAAAGCTTATCGGCGAGAACGGCGAACACGGTACCGATGTTTTTATCGGCGATGTAAACGCCGAAGGCAAGCGCGAAATAATCCTGAA
>CAYPWI010000385.1:0-2786 GCA_964414395.1 uncultured Ruminococcus sp. | reverse complement strand
TGGAATTGGTGGAAAAGGCAAGCGAGGAATACTTGGGAAATCTTTTCGGCAGCGACGATAACATTATTGACAGGTGTTTAAAGCTGATAAGGCAGATGTTGAATAAAAACGATGCGCCTAAAAAGCTTGCCTCCTTAGAAAAAGAGTTGAGTAAGCAAGAAAGCAAAAAAGACAGGCTATATGAAAAGCTGATGGACGGGGTAATAGATGAAAATACAACAAGGACGTAGAGGCGAAGATAGAAAGTCTTGAAACGGAAATCAGCTTAATTAAGGTAAACAGCAACGCTCTGGACATAAACGAGCAGAGATTGTTAAAAATCAAGGAGAGCTTAGAGAGCGGCGATCTGATAAAGCAAGCCAAAGGAAATTGTTTGCTTGATATGATTGATAAAATCATGGTAAATCCCAATTCTACAATAACGATATATTATAATAAATATAAGTTGTTGGGCTTAGTAGAGTTTATCAATTTGGGCGAGGACGGCAAAGAGGAATACAAGGTAACGGTAAAATATGAAGGTCGCAGAAACCTGAAGGAAAGGACAAACGATGAGAAAAGGCGGCTTTTAGAAGAAATAAGAAAGGAGGGCAGACGGACATACACTCAATACGGAAAGCTGTTGGGTATCAGCAAAACAGATGTGGCGGCGAGAATGAAAGAGCTGTTTAACAGAGGCTGCATAATCAGGGGCGAATTTGGAGAGCTTTCGGTTATAAAGGACTGGACAGACGAATGGTAAAAAAATAAGGAGATACATCAAAGTGGGGTGTATCTCCTTATTTTATGTACTATAATGAATTTAGTGGCGCATTAAGCCCGTTACAGGTGTATCGATGATCCCCAAAGCCAGCTTTGCCATTGTGTTGCCTGTGCAGGGTGCTACGACCAGCACATCGAACATCTTCTTGGGTCCAATTGGTTCGGTGGTCGTTATGTCGTGAAGAACGGTCTTTCCCGTTATCTCATAGAGCCGCGCGGCGTGCTGCTGCGCCGTTCCGAAGCGTGTATCGAGGGAATAGGCGTTGTGGGACATTATCGGGGTGACCTCGCAGCCGAGCGACACAAGCGTCTCGAGCTGCTCGAACACCTTGGCGAACGTACAGAACGAGCCGCAGACCGCGAATCCCACGCGCAGTCCCGAAAGTTTATCTATATCGCTCATAAGGTTCTGTCCTTTCAGTGTTGTTTATGTTGTTGGACGCGCTGTTTGCGCGGTATGATGTCAATTGACAATGAATAGTTGACAATTGATAATTATTCGATCAGATTTTGCTTATTGAACGTGCTATGTCTTCGGCGATGAATTCCCCCGCGGCTTTTGGGGAATATTTCCCGGGCAGTCCCGAGGCGAATATGTATTTTATCCCGTGCTTTTCCGCGAGAGAACGCCCCGGCTGCTCGGGGAGCGACGCAAGCTCCATGAATACACATTCTTTTTTCATGTGGAAGAATTCCCGATCGCCGAACAACGGGGATGGCACGGTGTTGGCGATGAAGTCAAACTTAGGGAGAGCGTTTCCGATCTCCTCTACGGATATCGCGGAAAACCCGTCCAGTTCGGCGGCTGTACGCGCTTCGGCGCGGCGGGCGGCTATGGTGACTTGGCAGCCGTTCGCTCGCAGTCTGTAGGCGAGAAGACGCGCGATGCGCCCGTAACCCGTGATAAGCGCCCTGCTCCCCAGAAGCGCTTCCTCGGTATTCTGCGACATAAGCGCGCAGGCGGTCTCGGCGGTCAGGGCGGCGTTTTTAAGCGTTAAAGGCTCGTGCGCGAAATAATTCTCGAGAACGAAGCCCTTTTCCTCACACAGCGCGGACAGCTTTTCGCTTTTTCCGCCCGCGAAAATACGCGCGTGTTCTTCCGCGAAGCGTTCTATAATATCAAAAGGCAGCGGCTTTTCGGCTTTTGGCGCGAAGATATCCGCGCCGTTTTTGGAAAGCGGCAGCGGCAGAACGATAATATCAAACTGTCCGCTCGGGAAGTTCTCCTCTGTTGAAGAAAAGCGCTCGGTCTCGTATATCTCGGACAGCTTCTCCGCCGCGTAGTCCATTCGGCGGTCGCCGCCTATTATCAGTATTCTCATAATATCCCTCCGTTTGGATATGGTCTTTACAACTCATTATATGCGGCAATTTTTCAGCCGTGAGCGGTGTTTTTTTGAATGTTCCTCAAAAATTCAAAAAACCTCTTGAAATTTTCGGCGGAACGTGTTATAATGTAACAAGCGGCGTTTATCCTCCCGCGCGGGGGATGACCGCGAAAAAATCACATAATTCCAAAGCGATGACGAGAAACAGTAAGCAGAGCAAGGTCTTCAGAGAGACGGCGTATGGTGCGAGCCGCCGGCGGAGCCTGTCGAACCCCTCTCGGAGCGCGCCCCGAAAACCGTTTTGTTTATTACAAATTCGGGCTAAAGGGCGACGGGTCCTCCCGTTACAGAGAAAGAGCGGAGTTCCGCTCTGTAAAGCAGCGCAGTTCGGCGATCACGCCGTTTAGCGAATTTGGGTGGTAACGCGGGTGAAAGCTCGTCCCTTGTATCGGACTTTTGGTCTGTGCAGGGGCTTTTTTATTTTCAGAACAATTAAATTCAAGGAGGACAACCATGAAATTAGACAAGCTTATAGGCGACAGATTTAAGGAGCGCCCCTCGGACTGTCAGATCGACAGCCACGCTTTGATGGTGCGCGGCGGCTACATCAAGTATGTGGCGAACGGCATATTCTCGAATTTCCCGCCTCTCAAGCGCATCACGCGCAAGATCGAGCAGATAATCCGCGAGGAAATG
>CAYPWI010000384.1:0-2790 GCA_964414395.1 uncultured Ruminococcus sp. | reverse complement strand
AGCGCCCCGACAGTCTCTCCGCGTATGTCGCTCAGGTGACACGCAACACCGCCATAGACCGCTACCGAGCCGATCGTTCGGAAAAGCGCGGGGGCGGCGAGATGCCGCTTATCCTCGATGAGCTGGCGGAGTGTATCTCCGACAAGGGGAGCATAGAAAAGACTGCCGAGGATCACGAGCTTCTGGGCGTCATAAACGAATTTCTGGAGACGCTTCCCGCGGAGAGACGCATCGCGTTCGTCTCGAGGTATACACTCTGTGAAAGCGTGAAGTCCATAGCGCAGCGTTTGGGCGTTACGCAGAACAACGTTTCGGTAAATCTCAACAGGACGCGCAAAGCACTTGTTCAGTACCTCAAAGGAAAGGGGTTCGAGATATGAATAACTATGATCTTTTAAATTTACTCGGTAAGATAGACCGCAAATATTATGACGAAGCCCTCGGCGGCGACCCTCAGAAGCCGCTTCGGATAGATGTGAGCCGCAAACCCGTTAAATGGTATCATATAGCCGCTCCGATCGCGGCGTGTCTGGTGATATGCTTAGGGGTGATATTCCTGCCGCACGCTATCGGGAATATACAGACGGGCAATTCCGAGCCCGTGTCGGCGGTCTCCGACCCGAATTCTCAAAATTCCTCCAACTCTCAAGATAAGGATAATTCTTCCAATTCGCAGGATCAAGAAAATTCTTCCGACTCGCGGGATGAGGATAATTCTTCCAATTCGCAGGATCAGGAAAATTCCTCCGACTCCGGGGATCAAGAAAATTCTTCCAATTCACGGGAGCAGAGTAATTCTTCCGATCCTCAAACGCCTTCAACGCCCGTGGTCATTGAAAACTACTATGAGGAATATCCGATGTATGACCCCGAGAGCGTTCCGAAGCTGGGCAGTGATTTCGGCTATTTTGTACGGAACGGAAGCGATATCAAAGCCGAGGACAGGGTAAACACGACCTTTATCGTCAAGAAATTCGGAGAATATGATATCTGTCTCACGGGCGCGACGATCTACAGACCGTATGATAACGAATACGTTGATGCGGAGCATATGGGGCTGAGCCTTGTTAAGGACGGGATACGCGTCTCATACGCGGAATTCCCCGAGCGTTCGTACGACGAGGACTACTCTTTTAACGAAAAAGAATCGACCATTGATGATATTTATGAATTCCCCGATTTTAATGTGGGATTTGTCAAAACACACAGAGGGTATTTTTTCAGTGTCGAGGACGGTGAGATATTCCTGCTTAGAGGTACCTGCATGAACAATTACTACAATGTTATCACCGAGGAATACGCATCCGATCACGGTTCACTGACAATTGAAGGAAACTCTCTTATCGATAAAGAGTACGCGCGTGAATACCGATTTGATCCAAAAACTTTCGGCAAGAATTCACCCGAGAAAATGTCAAACTTCGCGACTTACTTCCGCGATGCCGATAAGCTTACAGAAGACAATTTCTTCAACTATTACCCCGAGCTGGAGGATATCAGTCCGTCCATGCCGGACAGCAAGTCCAACGCTGTCAAGAGAGTGCTGCTCGACGAGGTACAGATACGCAGCGGAAGGATACCCAACGGCAGCAGTACCGCGAAAAGGATGTATGTTTCGCTCATAGGAGAAAATGTGTACAGACCGCAGAACGATCCTACGCATCTGCATATGGATAAGATGTCGGTAGTTATGCACGAATTCACTACAGTCCACGCGGCAATAGAGCTCGATATGTCCGACGCGTTCTTGAACGGTGAGATAACAGTCGATCCCAACGGTATATTGGCGTTATGCCGCATCGGCGGCTGTGATATCGTGATGATAAGAGACAGTCACATAAACAATGGGCAGACCGCTGGCGGAACATTTATCGCCGCGCGTGACTACAGCGAGCTTATTCAGCTGAGCGGCACGGACAAGGATAATAACGCTGCCGTATACAACATAGAGACGGCGGATAATTATGTCGCGATCGACAACGATCTGATCGATATCCAAAACGGCATAAGGTATACATTCTTCCCGGAGATGTTCGATACGAAAGATCCCGACGCGGCACACGCCCATTTCAAGCGCGGAGAATATTCTTTTGACAGCACGATAAAGGGCGGCGCTTCTTACAAATACGGCACCACGCCCGACTATGAAAGCGAGCTTGAGTGCGGAACACAGGAGAATCTCGACCGCTGGAACAGCTTCATCGCGCAGGCTCAGCCCGCTGTTATACACCACGTTTACTTTACAAATTCGGACGAGGAACGCTCTTATACCCTGCCCGATAACAACGCCTCCGCGATATTCGCCATTATCAAGGACTCCGAGCTGGGGCTTACTTCTTACCTGCCCAATCCGCCCACGGGAGGAATGATCGATCCGTATTTTTACAACGACTATCCCGGATTTATCGCGTTTGACAGCAGCGGGAACTACCTGTTCGGGATCTACTACACCGGTTCGTACGATGAATGTGTTGAAGTATGCTTTGACGATCTTGGGAAGAGATATATGTTCGACGCTTCCAAGAGCAATATTAGCAATGCGTTTATGTTTGTGACGGAATAAAAGCGAGGTGAGAGAAATGACCGATACGGAAATAATCACGCTTTTCAATTCGCGGGACGAAAAAGCGCTCTCCGAAGTAAGCGGGAAATACGGCGGGAGCTGTCTGCGCATAGCGGGGAATATCCTCAAAAACCACGAGGACGCGCAGGAGTGCGTGAACGATACATATCTTAAGGTCTGGGAGAGCATCCCGCCCGAGCGCCCCGACAGTCTCTCCGCGTATGTCG
>CAYPWI010000383.1:0-2796 GCA_964414395.1 uncultured Ruminococcus sp. | reverse complement strand
GTCGCTGAGAGGATTCGAACCTCCGGCCTGCCGCTTAGGAGGCGGCCGCTCTATCCGGCTGAGCTACAGCGACTTATTTAAGCGGCGGCGCGGTGGGTGCCGCCGCTGTTTGTTCTGTGGGCTATGTGCGTTTCCAATGCTACGGCATATCGGAGACGCGTTTGAACTCTTTGAGCTGCTCGGGTGTCCGGGCGGGGATATCACTGCAGTCAATATCATCGTCGTCCATTTGCCTGAGCGCCTCGATCATTTTTAGCCGATCTTCGGTAAATTGAACCGGTTTGCTTAAGTCGATCTCATGTTTTACGATCATTGCTTTGCCGTGTTTTGCACAGTGCGCGGGTGGCACGGCTGCCCGCATACGTTTTATATTGCGCGTTTTTTGCGCTCTCTTACGATCCTTCCCATTTCTTCGAGTTGTTCTTCGGTAAGCTCGGGACAGTCTTCATCAGGTTCGTCAACGAAGTTTTCGAGTTCTTTTGCCAACGCCTTAAGTCCTGCGATCTCTTCCGGCGGTAATTTGCGGTTGGGGTCATACTCGTATGTTACGATCATTGCTTCGCCGTGTTTTGCACAGTGCGCGGGTGCACGGCTGCCCGCACGATGATGTTACGCCTTTAGGCGTGCTTTCTGTGATCCGGTGCTTCACGCTTAAAGCGCTTGAATTGTTCCTCGGTTATTTCCGGGATATCGCTCAGATCGATCTCACTGTCGTCCATTTTCTCCAGCTCGTCGAGCATCTCCCTTTGCTCCTTCGTCAAGGGGGGGAAATGACCGGATACATATTTTCGTTTAACGATCATAGTAAAGCCTCCTTTCAGATCTAGTTGCTTTTCGTGCGGAAATTATCCGTATAGCGTTGCCTCTGTCGGTGAAGGATACGGAAAGTAAATTCAATTTACCATCCGCTTCGCCCAATACAATGTATCTGTCTTCGTACTCAGAGTTATCCTCATCATAAATTAAAATGCGAAATTCATCATCAAATACGTGTGAGGCTGTGTCAAAGTCTATTTTGTGCTTAATGATATTCGCCTTGTTCTTATTCTCGTCCCATTCAAACTCTAATTCCATGTTTTTCCGTCCCCTTGCTGTCTCTATACCTATTATAACACACCCGCCCGAAAAAATCAACCGGCTTTTTTCCTATTTGAAAAAAATAGCAGAAAAGTTGACAAAAAATGGCAAATCAAACGGTTTTGTCAACAAAGCCGTGATATTCAACACACGATTTATACAATTTGACAGTTGACGCGGCGGCGGTCGATGTGCTATTATATTATATGAAGGTCAGTATGTCCGAAAATTTTCCAAAAAATTTTTTCGGCAGGCTGAAACTTTTGCGGTCGGTCGCGTGACTACTGTTTTGCAAGCGGATATCCCGTTGAAAAGAAAAAATTTTTTCAAGGGGGTGAAACTTTCACGAGAGTATCCGCGACTACTACAACAGGACGGCAACCCCGTCACGATTTTACTCTTTGGGCTTCCCGATGGCTTGAAGATGTAATAAAACCCATTTTTTAGGAGGAAAAACTGAAATGAAGAAGAGAATCATTGCATCCACAATGGCTTCCGTTATGGCGCTCGGTGCTGCTTCCAGCATGATGGTCGCTTCGGCGGACGTTGCGGACTTCAAAACTCAGACCGCTACTAAGGCGGATCTTGAGAAGTTGATGGCTGATAAGGAGATAAAGAACCTTATCGACGGCGGTATCGACAACTACGGTTCTGTTTCCGGCGAGAATTTCCAGAAGGCTGTTGATTTTGCTAACGCCGTTCTTGAGGACGCAGAGGCAAGTTCTGATGATTATACCGTTGCTTATTTGATGGTAAAGGCTGCTAAGGGCGCTTTGAAGCAGTATACTAAGGAAGAACTTCAGCTGCTTGTTAGTCAGTGCAAGTCCACATACAATACCAACAATGAGTTGAACGAGGACGATGCGATTTACACTGAGGAGTCTTGGGATAACTTCGTTACCGCGTATGAGACCGCTGATGACTGCAAGGAATCTGATGATATCCTTGAGACTACCGATGCTTACGAGGAACTTGACAAATACAAGAACCCCGAAGAGCTTGACAAGGTAACCAAGAGCCAGATCGAAAGGGCTCGTAAAAATTACATTGCTGCTCTCGATAGAGAATTTGAATTCCAGCCTTGGGAGCGTGCAACAATAACCGGTACGAAGACCGATTATGATAATTGCACTTTCTCGTGGGGTGCTCTTTACGCTCACATCTCAAGTGGTCGTGACGCTGTAATGGAATCCTATGAGGATTTCACCGAGATCAAGGGTCGTACGGTTACCACCAATACGACTATCGTTGCGGCAGTTGAGGCTATGGAGAAGGCTGCGACAGTACTTAACGCTTTCAATTCCAAGCTTGACAGCGCAAGCTCCAAGAAGTCTGTGACCGATCTGCTCTCCAAGTATCACGCTCAGCTGGTATATACTTATAATGCTGACGAGGCTATGGCTATCGCACAGAGCTTTATAGATGCTGCAAAGGCAGGACAGGATAAGAATAAGGTTGCGGGCGTTGCTAAGTTCACAAACTCCGATGGAAAGAATGAGGCTCTGACTGGTACACTTACCGCAGGCGATCAGGATACGTTCTGGAACGCTGAGTGGAGCGTAAGCAAGGAGTATAAGCCTCTCGGCTCAAACGGTAAGGTAGCAGGCGACAGCCCCGCTGCTGGGATTGATGCCGCCGTTTCCGGTAAGGAGTACACCTTTAAGGGACAAAAGCTCATCGGCGCTGAGATGGAAGCATTGAGTACCGCGGAGATTTATT
>CAYPWI010000382.1:0-2814 GCA_964414395.1 uncultured Ruminococcus sp. | reverse complement strand
GTATTTAGACGCGGTAACGCCCGATGTTCAAGGGTAACGCCGATAAGCCCTCATCTGCGGCGTCAGCGACTTGCATCTGAGGGCTTCTTGACAGCCTATAAAAAAATTCCCCGGGAGCGGTTTCAATCGCTCCCGGGGAATAATTTATTGTGAGAAAATATCTATGCACCGGAATTTATCAGACATCGTAATAGATCTTTCCGTAATAGCCTTGCCCCTTGTATTCGCCGTTGGCGCTTCGCTCTGAGGTAATGAGCCCGGAAAACGTCTTACAAACACGTGTACCGTCTTCTTTAATGTCGAGAAGTTCCATATCATCGTTGCTCTGTCTGATCATCTTCATCTTTTTCCCGTCTACCTCGTAGTTGATAACGGTGACTTTGTAGCCGTTGATCTCGGTCTCGGCAGAGGTCAAGTTAGAAATTTCGGGTTTCTCTTTTGAACCTAAATTGAGTTTTTGTTTCACTCTCCATTCTGAATTGACCACTCTTTCCACATATTTGTACACCTCGGAGTCCGTGTTATTCTCGGGCGCTTCGGGTTCGGCGGGAGTATCCGGAACTTCCGGCGTTTCGGGCGTTTCGATAATTGGCGGCTTTTCCGTAACATCGGGAATATCGGGTGTTTCTTCGATCGCCGAAGCCGCGGATGTAACTTCCTCGACCTGCGCGGACGGCACAGTCACAGCGGGGTCTGTTCTGTTGATCTCGGCGGATGCTCCTATAACGGACACCGTGCCCGTAGTCATAACGGCAGCCGCCACAAGCAGCGCCTTGAATGTAGTGCGTTTTTTCATGGGTCTTTCCTCCTTGTCGGGTTTGTCTTGAACGATCTGCGACGAAACATAGGCTTTTATTTTTTGCAGACGTTCTTCGGAAATGTGTTCCTCGTTTTCGGGAAGCTCATTCTCTAATATTTCAAACATGATAAAAACCTCGTTTCATCAGAAATTCTTTCAGCTTGGATCGCGTCGTTGACAGCAATGTACGGACGGTGCTCGGCGGTATATTCATAGCCCTCGCTATGTCGGACGTGCGTTCACCGAAGAAGTAGAACCGCGAGAACACCCTGCGCTCCCGTTCCGAGAGCGCTTGCAGCCCCTCGTCCACGCAGCGCATAACTTCGTTCAGCTCCGCTTGTTCCTCGACGGAATGACCGTCGGTAAGTTCAAGCTCGGATATATCCTCGGGCGGCGACATTATCTCAGGGTTATCGCGGAAGCGGTTCTTAACCGCGTTTCGTGCCGTTGCCGAAAGGTAAGCGCGAAGCCCCATTTCCTCGTCGAGCTTTTCGCGATTCTGCCACAGCTTGAAGAAAACCTCGCCCGCAAGCTCGTCTATCTCGTCCTCGGAAAACGCGCCGCGTGAGAAATTCCTCACCACGGTGCATACGTAGCCCGAAAGCCCGTCTATTATTTCGTTCAGCGCCGCCGTGCTGCCTTGCTTCAGCTCGGCGGCAAGCTGCTTTTCGTTATGCCGATCCATCAGCGATCCTCCGTTTGAAGGACGAGCCGTGCTCGTCCTGTACTGTACAGCAGAGAGGAGCTTGCCCTCTCATTCCCATATACACGGATTTTTGGAAAATGTCCGAGGTTTCGGAAAATTTTTTAAAAAAAACTATTTCCCCGAAAGCCGGCGCTCTCGGGGAAATATTTATGGTAAGAAAATGTTATATGACGGGATGATCAGAAATCGTAATAAATACTTGCCCATCCGGAGTCATCATTGTAGTTTCCGTCGGCGTTCCACGCCTTGAAGGTGCCGCCGGAAAAAGTCTTGTAAACGTGTGTGCCGTCGGCTTCAATGTCGATAAGCTCCATGTCGGACATCTTTTGAATGATCTCCTTCATCGGTTTACCGTCTGCCTCGTACTTGACTATGGTGACTTTATAGCCATTGATCTCAGTCTCGATAGCGTCTTTGTAGGGAATATAGGAACTCTCGGGCGTTTCGGTGTCTGTAGGTGCTTCGGGAGTTTCGGGAGTCTCCGGTGTTTCGGGAACCTCGGGCGTTTCGGCGGGAGCGGAAGCCGCGGGCGTCGCGTCATCGACCTGTGCGGGCGGGGTTATGGGCTCGGAAGCGGTTCTGTTCATCTCGGCGGACGCTCCTATTACGGAAATAGCGCCCGTGGTCATAACGGCAGCCGCTACCAGCAGCGCCTTGAATGTAGTGCGTTTTTTCATGGGTTTTTCCTCCTTGTCGGGTTTGTCTTGAAGAACTTGCGACAAAACGGAGGTCTTTATTTTTTGCAGGCGCTCTCCGGAAATGTTTTCCGCGTTTTTGGGAGCCTTATTCTCTAAAATATCAAACATGGTCAAAACCCCGTTTCATCAGAAATTCTTTCAGCTTGGACCGCGTTCTGGAAAGCACGGTACGGACAGTCGCCTCGGGCATATCCATAGCCAGCGCTATATCCGGCGAGCGTTCCCCGAAGAAGTAGAACCGCGAGAACACCTCGCGCTCTCGTTCGGGGAGCGTTTGCAGCCCCTCGTCCACGCAGCGCATAACTTCGCCCAGCTCCGCTTGTTCCTCGACGGAATGACCGTCGGTAAGCTCCAACTCGGATATATCCTCGGGCGGCGACGATATATCAGGCATATCGCGGAAACGGTTTTTCACCGCGTTTCGTGCCGTTGCCGAAAGGTAAGCGCGAAGACCTATCTCTTCGTCGAGCTTTTCACGGTTCTGCCATAATTTAAAGAATATATTCACCGCAAGCTCGTCTATCTCGTCCTCGGATAATGTTCCGCATGAGAAATTTCTCACCACGGTGCACACGTAGCCCGAAAGCCCGTCCATTATTTCATTCAGCGCC
>CAYPWI010000381.1:1687-2823 GCA_964414395.1 uncultured Ruminococcus sp. | reverse complement strand
AAGCGGATCCGGCAGAACCTCACGCTTGGGGACATTACCTCTTCTTGGCACTTTACTTCCCTCCTTCAAAAAAATTGAATTCTCAGGTACTCGAAAGCACTTGTCTCCCGCTGTGCATTTAAGATTATTTTAGGAATAAGATATATTCAAAAATAATGCCGTCTGCCAGCTGTTTAAGGGAACAAATTACGCCTTCTTCCCTGCCTTCGGACGCTTAGCACCATACTTGGAGCGTCCCTGCATTCTCTTATCCACACCCTGTGCGTCAAGAGTACCTCTCACGATGTGGTAACGCACACCGGGGAGATCCTTTACACGTCCGCCTCTTATAAGAACGACGGAGTGCTCCTGCAGTTTGTGTCCGATACCGGGAATGTAAGCCGTAACCTCATAGCCGTTGGAGAGCTTGACTCTGGCTACCTTTCTCATCGCTGAGTTAGGCTTCTTAGGAGTCTGTGTTCTTACGGCTGTGCACACGCCTCTCTTCTGCGGAGAGTGCTGGTCGATCTGCTCCTTATGAAGCGTATTCATACCCTTCTGGAGAGCAGGGGACTTGGACTTCTTTACGGAGACCTCACGACCCTTGCGGACGAGCTGGTTAAACGTAGGCATTATTTTCACCTCCTGATCTAAAATGTGCAGCTTCTGCGCCGCAATACGCTTCGCGTTTTGCTACACGCTTGGACTGCACGCTTCGCGTGCAGTCCAAGCTAGCGCAGAAGCTGCACTTGCCACAGTTCCTGCTTCGCCATAACGTTGAACGTTTTTGCTCGCTTCGCTCGCAATCTAAGTTAGCGCGGAAGCTGTACTTGCTACAGATCCAGCGCCGTCTTTGCGTTGCTCGCTGCTGCTTCGGTATGTGATATATTGTTTCCCGTTTATTGGAAAACATACTAACACACAGATTATATTTTACTCTAAAAATCGGCGTTTGTCAAGCGGTTTTTTCAAACCTCGTGACAAACGCCGAATAAATCAAATTTGTCTATGCTTTTTTGTGCATTTTAACCATTTGAGGACGCGGTCTCGCCGCTTGCCTCAGCGGGAGGGTTCTGCTCTGCCGCGACTGTAACTGCCGCTGCCGCCGCTTCTTCCTCCGCCTCTGCCGCAGCCGACGCTGCCTCCTGGGCTCTGAG
>CAYPWI010000381.1:0-1677 GCA_964414395.1 uncultured Ruminococcus sp. | reverse complement strand
TACCCGCGGGAATAAGCTTGCCGATGATGATGTTCTCCTTCAAGCCGGTAAGCGGGTCGGTCTTGCCTCTGATCGCCGCCTCGGTAAGCACTCTCGTGGTCTCCTGGAACGATGCCGCCGACATAAAGCTGTCGGTCGCCAGCGAAGCCTTGGTGATACCGAGAAGAACAGGCTCACAGGTCGGGAGCTCCAGCTCCTCACCCTGCTCTATGCGCGCCTTGATCTCCTTTTCAGCCTCTCTGAACTCGTTCTTGCCGATGACCGCGCCCGCGAGCAGCTTGGTGCTGCCCGGCTCGATAACTCTCACCTTGCGCATCATCTGGCGCACGATGACCTCGATGTGCTTGTCGTTGATATCAACACCCTGCAAGCGATAGACCTTCTGGACTTCGCTGATGATGTAGTTCTGGACTTCCTTCTCGCCCTTTACCGCGAGAACGTCGGGCGGGTTGATAGAACCCTCCGTCAGCGGATCGCCCGCCTCCACCACATCGCCGTCCTGTACCTTGGGACGATAACCGAACGGAACAGCATACGCCTCTTCCGTGCCGTCGTCCGCGGTGATCACGGCGTGACGGGTCTTCTTGATCTCCTCGAAGCGCACCTTGCCTGAAATTCTTGTGATGATCGCCGCGTTCTTCGGGTGACGGCTCTCGAAAAGCTCCTCAACACGCGGCAGACCCTGTGTGATATCCTCCGCGTTGGCGATACCGCCCGTGTGGAAGTTTCTCATCGTGAGCTGTGTACCGGGTTCGCCGATAGACTGAGCCGCGATCGTTCCGACCGCCTCGCCGCGTCCGATGATCTGACCGTTCGCCAGCGACATACCGTAGCACTTCGCGCAAACGCCGTTGCCGAGCTCGCAGGTGAGCACGGAGCGCACCTTCACCCTCTTCACGCCCGACTTGACGATCCTGTCCGCGTCCGCGTCGGTCAGCAGTTTATCCTTGCTGATGGTGAACGAGTTGTCGGGAGCCGTAAAGTCCTCCGAGAGGAAGCGTCCCACAAGGCGCTCCGCCAGCTTTTCGACCAGCTCATCGCCCTCGCGGATCTCGTATACCTCGATGCCGTTGGTCGTTCCGCAGTCGTCGCCGCGGATAATTACCTCCTGCGCTACGTCTACAAGTCGTCTGGTCAGATAACCCGAGTCCGCTGTACGAAGCGCCGTATCGGCAAGTCCCTTACGGGCGCCGCGGGAGGAGATGAAGTATTCGAGGACGTTCAGACCCTCACGGTAATTAGCCTTGATAGGCATCTCGATGGTAGCGCCGGAAGTATTCGCGATAAGTCCGCGCATACCCGCCAGCTGACGTATCTGCGCCGTAGAACCGCGGGCACCCGAATCCGCCATCATAAAGATGTTGTTGTACTGACCGAGGTTTTTGGTCAGCGCTTCGGAAACGTCATCGGTCGCCTTGTTCCAGATCTGGATAAACTTCTCCTTGCGCTCGCCGTTGGAGATAAAGCCGCGCTGGAACTGCTTGTTGATCTTGGTTATGGAGTCGTCAGCCGCCTTGAGTATATCCGCCTTCTGAGGAGGTATCTCCGCGTCGCAGACCGCGACTGTGATGCCCGAGCGCGTGGAGTACTTATACCCCATCGCCTTTATCTTATCGAGCACCTGAGCCGTCGTCGCCGTGCCGTGGATCTTAAGGCAGCGGTCGATGATCTGACCGA
>CAYPWI010000380.1:0-2824 GCA_964414395.1 uncultured Ruminococcus sp. | reverse complement strand
AGCTATTGAACGTCGAACCTATTGAAATGGAATTCGGCTACAGCTTGCTGAGATTGGTCGATGAAAAGAGCGGCGGCAACTTTATTGACAGAGTAGTCATATTCCGAAAACAGTTCGCCATGGATATGGGTATGGTCATCCCGTCCGTGCGAATGACCGATAATCCCGAGATCAACCCCAACCTGTACATAATCAAGATCAAGGGCGAGGAAGTGGCGCGCGGCGAGATACTTGTGGATCACTATCTGGCACTTGACAGCGGCGACGTTACCGCGCAGGTCGAGGGCATCGATACGGTAGAGCCCGCGTTCGGGCTTCCCGCGAAGTGGATATCCGAGGATAAGAAGATAATGGCGGATGTGGCGGGTTATACGCTTATAGACCCCGTTTCCGTTATGATAACACACTGGTCGGAGATCATGAAGCGCTACGCGCACGAGCTGCTCTCGCGTCAGGACGTTAATACCATGATCGAGAACGTCAAGAAATCCAATCCGATCGTTGTCGATGACCTTATACCGAAAGTTATATCTGTCGGATATCTACAGAAAGTATTGGCAAATCTTCTTAAGGAAGGAATTCCGATACGCGATATGGAGACCATTCTCGAGACGCTCGGAGATCACACCAACGTCCTCAAGGATATCGACATCGCCACGGAATATGTCCGCCAGTCGCTCAAGCGCACGATAACCCACCGCTTTGCGGAGGCGAATTCGCTGCGCGTGATCACGCTTGACACCCAGATCGAGGATATGATAGTAAGCTCTGTGAAGAAGAACGATCAGGGCAGCTACCTCGCAATGGCGCCCGATATGATACAGAATATCGTCGCGGCGACAAATGACGAAATAGATAAGATCAAGGATGTTATACCGACTGTAATAATTCTGACCTCACCCGTAGTCAGAATTTACTTCAAGAAGCTTACAGAGCAGTTTATTTCCAATATCACCGTGCTGTCGTACAGCGAGATCGACGCTTCGGCGCAGATACAGGCGATAGGAAATATCTCGCTTGGCGCTAAGGTAATGGCGGGTTGATCTTCATACTGATCGTATAAATAGCGATAAATTTTACTGACAGTAGAGGGGAGTGTGCGCCGTTTTATGGATCATAACACTGCCGAGCGGATCGCGGCTTATCGTCAAAGCGGCGACATAGCTGTCCGCAATGAGATCGTGCTGAATAACATGGGATTAGTGCGCGCGTGTGCGCTTTCCATGCGGAATATGTACATCAAATTCGGCGATGTGGACGACGTTGTGAATGAGGGCGTTTTGGCTCTTATGGACGCCATTGAATCCTACGACGAGAGCCGCGGCGCTAAGTTTGAGACCTACGCGTCGCTGAAGATACGAGGGGCGATTATCGATTACATCAGAAGACAGGACTGGATCCCGCGCAATGTAAGAAAGTTTGCCCGAACCCTTGACAAAGCTTACAGTATGTTGTATAATTTAAATGGGAGAGCGCCGTCGACGGAGGAGCTTGCGGAGCACCTCGGAATGGACGAGAGTAAGCTGTTAAAGCTTATGGCTGAAAGCTCCGGGACGATAACTCTCTCATTTGAAGAGCTGCTTTACGAGGACAACATCAACGAGCCTCAGATGGCGGATACGGGGGATCAGGAGATCCTGCGCGAGGAGATGACCTCCGTCATAGCCAAAGCAATAAACGAGCTTCGCGAACGCGAAAAGCAGGTCATAACACTGTATTATTACAAGAATATGAAGTATTCCGATATCGCCAAGGCATTGGGATTGACGGAAGGAAGAATTTGCCAGATACATACCAAGGCGGTTCTTGAGCTGAAAACAAAGCTTGAACCGTATTTCAAAGGAGGCAATTGAACCTTGAACAGATCATTTTGGTACGCGGGCAACGGCATGGTCATAAACCAGCGCAAGCTCGACTGTATAGGAAACAACCTCGCAAACGCCAGCACCGCGGGCTATAAGCGCGATACGATCCTCGTGAACCGCTTTGATGAGCATATGATCCTCGTTAAACACCGTGAGGCGCTGTCGGGCTCGTTCGCGCATACCTATGTCGACACATCGTACACCGATCTCGAGCAGGGCTTCTTAGAGGGAACCGACAGCCCGTTCGATGTGGCGATAGACGGCGATGTGTACTTCAACATCGCGGGATATAACGGAGACACGATGCTCACCAGAAACGGAAATTGGGAGCTTGACTCCGAAGGGTATCTCTGCCTTTCCAATTCGGGAAGGATCCTCGGCGAGAACGGCGAGATCTACCTCGGTACCAAGGATTTTGTTATCGACAATGACGGCGCGATCTATATCGACAACCAGCTGGTGGACAGACTTCGCTTGAGCTACATAGATCCCGAGAGCGACGTTACGAAGTTCGGGGCGAATATGTTCACGATGGCGGAGGCGCAGCCCGTTCCCGAGGGACTTCGCTATAATATCCTTCAAGGCTGCCTCGAGCGTTCCAATATAGACTGGAACTACGAGCTGTCGATGATGATGAATTCCAACCGCCTTTATGAGGCGAACAGCTCTATACTCAAGATGGCTGATAATCTGGTGCAGGGCTCCAATTCCCTGTGCAAGAAGGTTTGATGAAAGGCAGATAAAAGCATGAACATATCGTTCCATACCGGAAAATCGGCGATGATAGCGCAGGCAAAGGCGCTGAACGTATACGGCAACAACATCGCAAATATCAACACTGTCGGATATCAGACACTGCGTCCCGATTTCGCCGACTGCATCTATGAGACAGAGCGCAGAACGGAAGCGGATTGGCAGACGGGTCACGGCACGTATATCCAGAAGACCGACTTGATGTT
>CAYPWI010000379.1:0-2827 GCA_964414395.1 uncultured Ruminococcus sp. | reverse complement strand
GCACCTTTTCATAACCTAATTGGTGCCTTTCGCAGAAAGGCGGATTATAATTATGTCTCTTATCAATATAAAGAATATGTCGTTTGAATACGACGGCAGCGCCGAGAAGGTCTTCGAGAACGTAAATTTGCAGCTTGACACATCGTGGAAGCTCGGGCTCACGGGGCGCAACGGACGCGGCAAGACCACCCTGCTTAAAATCCTCGCGGGAGAACTGGAATACACTGGCGAAGTCGCTTCATCGGTGGAGTTCGAGTATTTTCCTTATGAGCCGCGTGACGCTTTTCTGACGGCTGACGTTATCCGTTCCGCCGCTCCGAACGCCGAGGACTGGGAAATGGCGCGGGAGCTTTCGCTTCTCGAGGCGGACGATATCTTGTATCGGGAATTTTCCACGCTCTCCCAAGGTGAAAAAACCAAGGCGCTGATAGCCGGAATGTTCCTGCGCGAGAACAGTTTTCTGCTGATCGACGAACCGACGAACCATCTCGACGCTCACGCGCGTGAAGTCCTCGCTAAGTACCTGAACAAGAAGTCGGGATTTATCCTCGTCTCGCACGATCGAGAACTTCTGGACGCTTGTTGTGACCACATTCTCGTTATCAACAAGCTGAATATCGAGGTGCAGCGCGGCAGTTTTTCTACTTGGAACGAAAACCGCGAACGCTCGGAAAGCTTCGAGCGTTCCCAAAACGACCGTCTGAAAAAGGAGATAAAGCAGCTCGAGCAGGCTTCCAGACGCGCCGCCCAATGGTCGGACAAGACCGAAGCGGGAAAATTCGGCGAGAGGAATTCGGGTCTGCGCCCCGATCGCGGGTTTATCGGGCACAAGGCGGCAAAGCTGATGAAGCGCGCCAAGAACATCGAGAACCGCGCCGAGGACGCGATAGCCGAGAAGAGCGCCCTTCTGCGCAATGTCGAGGAAGCCCCGCCGCTGAAATTGTCGCCGCTCATTCATCACAGCGCGCGGCTTATAGAGCTTAGAGATGTGTCGCTGAGCTTCGGAGATAAAATGATCTTCGAGAACGTCAGCTTCGCGGTCGCGCAAGGCGACAGAACAGCCCTCTGCGGGCGAAACGGCAGCGGCAAGAGCAGCCTTATCAAGATCATACTCGGCGAGCTTGACGATTTTCGGGGAACGGTCGAAAGAGCGCCAAACTTAAAGATATCCTCCGTCTGTCAGTCCGCGGACGACCTCTCGGGAACACTCGACGGGTACGCGGAAAAATACGGAGTAGACGAGACGCTTTTCAAGGCGATACTCAGAAAACTCGATTTTTCCAGAGAGCTGTTCACACGCCCCCTCGAGAGCTACAGTCAGGGACAGAAGAAAAAGGTCATGCTCGCGCGCAGTCTCTCCGAGCGCGCTCACATCTACATCTGGGACGAGCCGCTGAACTATATCGACGTACTGTCGCGAATTCAGGTAGAGGAGCTTTTGAAAGCGTCCTCGGCGACGCTTCTTTTCGTGGAACATGACAAGCGGTTCTGTGAGGAAGTCTCCACAAAGCAGGTATTTTTATAACGACAAAAACCGTGAGCATTTCGCCCACGGTTTTGATATCATATTGAACAATTCACGCCGGAAGAAGCAGCATACTCTCTATCTCCGACGCGGGACGCGGCTTGCTGTAGTAATATCCCTGCGCGAGGTCACACCCCAATTCGGTGAGGAACTCGCACTGCTCGGGGTTCTCCACGCCCTCGGCGAGGACGACCATGTGCAGCGCCTTGCCCATGGCGACGATCGCACCCGCTATCCTTCTCGACGCGTCGTTGTCCTCCACGTCGCAGACAAGGCTGCGATCGATCTTTATCACGTCGAACGAGAACGACTTCAAGGAAGCCAGCGATGAATACCCCGTACCGAAATCGTCCATTGAAATGGAAACGCCCAGATCGTGGATCTTATTAAGAATACCGACCGTGCGTTCCACGTCCGTCATCGCCATGGTCTCCGTGACCTCGATCTCCAGATACTTTGGATCAAGACCCGATTCCTCCAGCGCCTTGACCACAGACTGATAAACGTCAGTTCTTATAAACTGCGCCTGGGACATATTCACCGAGATCTTCACGGGCGCCAATCCCATATCCTGCCACTTCTTGCATTGTTTGCAGGCGGTGATAAGACCCCATTCGTCTATCTTGGTTATAATGCCGAACTGTTCCGCGAGCGGGATAAAATCCGCGGGCGGGATAAAGCCCTTTACGGGGTGGTGCCAGCGGATAAGCGCCTCCACGCCCTTGATCTCGCCGCTCTTGAACGCGATCTTCGGCTGATAATACAGCTCGAACTCACCCTTGTTCAGCGCATCGAGCATCTCCGAGCGGAGTATCTCGTTTTCGACCATGCGCCGCTCCATATCCGCCGAGAACTCGGTCACGAGCGCGTCCGCGCCCGACGTCATAAGGCAGAGATTTGCTTTGTTGAACAGAGTATACGTGTCGTCATGACCGTCATAAGCGCATACACCGACGCGGAACTTCACGTGTTCTCTGAGGACTTCGTCATCTATAGCCGCGTGGAGCGACTTCTCGAATTTATCGATGACCTCCTTGGGCGAACTTCCGCCGATACGCGTCAGCACGGCGAAATCGTCGGTATTCACACGACCGCACACACCCGGTTCGCAGAGCTCCTTCGCCGTCTTCGCGAACAAACGGATAACATCGTCTCCGCGTTCCATACCGAACAAAGTATTTATCATGCCGAGGTTGTCCACGTCGAACACCAGCATCACGACATCGCCGCGGCTCTTATTATGTTCGAGGAACGTCTGACCGCACCGCATAAACCCCGCGCGGTTGGGAAGCCCCGTCATAT
>CAYPWI010000378.1:0-2833 GCA_964414395.1 uncultured Ruminococcus sp. | reverse complement strand
AATACGGCATTTAACGAACAAAAATAACCGCGGTCATTCACAAACGACCGCGGTTCTCTTTTTCTCTGTTATCGGAATGACACGGACAGCTTATCAGATGATCGTCCACCATTCCGACAGCCTGCATAAACGAATAGATTATCGTCGTCCCGACAAACGAAAACCCGCGCTTTTTGAGATCGCGGCTTATCTTGTCGGACAGCTGCGTGTTCGCGGGAACTTCGCTCATGTCCTTGCGGTGAAAGACGATGGGCGTATTATCCACATATTCCCAGATGAACCTATCAAAGCTCCCGAACTCCTTTTGCACTTCAAGGAACGCCCGCGCGTTCTGTACGGCGGCGGTTATCTTGCGGCTGTTGCGGATTATTTTTTCGTTATTCATAAGCTCGGAGATCTTCTTGTCGTCATAGCGGGAGATCTTCTCCGCGTCAAAGCCGTCGAACGCGCGGCGGAAGTCCTCCCGCTTTTTCAGTATCGTTATCCACGACAGCCCCGCCTGCATACCCTCGAGTATCAGCATCTCAAAGAGCCTTCCGTCGTCATGGAGAGGGATCCCCCATTCCTTATCATGATAATCGATATAGATCTGTTCCGTGCCCGCCCATGGGCAGCGACGCAATTCGCTCATCGTGATACGCTCCTTATCCGAATAGAAATTTCAAAAACGCGGTTTTCTCCGCGCCTTTGTGCTACGCTGACTGCTCGCCCGGCTCACGGTGCATTTGGGCTTCGTCCGAAATACGCCGCGAGCCGCGTTTTGAAATTTCACCGTTCTCCGATAGGTCGCCTTATAATAACCGTATATTCGGAAAAAATCCGCTAAAAATATCTCCGAAAGCGAGGTATTTTATTATGGCAAATTTCAAGCAAAAACAAAACGCGGATATCTTAAACAGCGTCTACCGCAACGCGCAAATGGCGTATGAGTCGACCTCCGACCTGCTCAAGCATTGTAAAAACAACGCTTTGGGACGCGAGATCGCGGGGCAGCAGAAGCGCTATCAGACTGTAGCCTCGAGAGCACGCCGCGAGCTTGCCAAAATCAACGAGCCCGCGCGGGAAGCTTCTCCCTACGTCAAATCCATGGCGAAAATGGGGATCGCCATGAAGACCGCCGCCAATCAAAGCAGCTCCAATCTCGCGCGGATAATGCTCCGCGGCACCACTATGGGGATAATCGATATGCAGCACACCGTCAACCGTTCCCATGCCGCCGAGCCTGCCATTCGTCACAGCGCCGAGCGCCTGCTCGAACGCGAACAGGAATTCTGCGAGGAACTCAAGAGGTATCTGTGAGAACGCTCGCCGAATATATCCCCTGCGACATCGCCGCCGGCTCGGGAAAGTCGCTGCACACTCCCGTTAAATGCGAGGAAAAGTCCGTCCTCGGCAAGTGAGCCTATCCTCCGTTTTTCAGCTTGAGAAGAACTTCCTCGGCTAAATCGCGGTACTTCGCCCCGTCCTTTGGATCGTCGAAGCCGGAAAGCTCGGAGCGCACATATATAATAATGTTGTCGGGAAGCCCCGCGTCGGGCAGAAGCTTCGACGCTTTTATCCCTCTGCCGTCAAACGCAAGCATCTCCTCGGGGAACTTTCCCGAAAAGTCCACCAGCAGCTCCGCGCCATCCGCGCCGGAGATCGCGTAATCGTAGAACTCCTCGTCCGAGACGATCATCTGCGACGAAGGACGGCGAAGCTCACCCGTAAGCTTTTCGCTCTCGGCGAGGTCGTACTGCAAACCGTCCGCGCGCGTCGTAAGGTCTATCGGATACAGCTGCGCGTATATCTCCCCGTCGCCGTTATTGTCGGGACAGACCTTCTCCAGCGCGTTTTTCAGAGGCTCCTCGTACTGAGCGATGACGTGATCGAAGGATATCAGCATAACACGGATATCCTCCGACTCGCGGTTTACCGTCTGAAAGACCATAAACACGATCAGCACCGCGGCAAGTCCGCCAATGAGAAGTATCCACTTGAAATAGTAAAAGAAGTTATCCGCCTTGGTCAAAGGTCTCATATACTTCTCTTTAGCCTCGCGGAAGGCGTTGTCCTCATAGCCCTCGGGGTTCTGCTTTATCAGCAGAAGCTCACGGCGATCCTTATTGTTATCTTCCATCTAGCTCCTTATTTAAAAAACCAAAACGATTTAAAATGTTCATAGCCCCTTCCGCTCACCTTGCTCACAGCGCGTTTTGAAAGTGAAACAACGATAGTCAGATAAACCTACAAGCGTCTGACGCTGCCTATTTTTTCGATCGCCTTTCACCGCGAATAAAGGCGGACAATTTACAACGGATCTCTTTACCGTACGAGCCACCGAAAAATGCGGGGGGAGAGGGTGGTGAGGGGGAGAGAGGAAGGGGGGCGCGGGGGGAAAAACGTAGGGGGAGAGGAGGGGGAGGGGTCCGCATTTTTGCCGGATTTTATTCCCCTCCCCCTCCTCGCCCCCGAAGGGTTTCCCCCCCCACCCGTGGCATTACCCTGCCAAGGGCAAATAACAAACCGACGGCTCGTCAACCTTTTATAAAAAGAAAACAGCTTGCGTTATTTCTCAATTCGTCGGACGCATGGTCGGGAACAGCAGCACATCGCGTATGCTCGGCTGATCGGTCAGCAGCATAACGAGTCTGTCAACACCAACGCCCAAGCCGCCCGTGGGGGGAAGCCCATATTCCAGCGCGGTGATGAAATCCTCGTCGACCTGCGCGTCGTTGCCGCCCTGAGCGCGCTTCGCGGCTACTTGCTTTACGAAGCGTTCCTTCTGATCTATCGGGTCGTTCAGCTCGGAGAACGCGTTGCCGAACTCCGTGCCGTTGATGAAGTACTCAAA
>CAYPWI010000377.1:0-2834 GCA_964414395.1 uncultured Ruminococcus sp. | reverse complement strand
ATGGCGCGGCTGGATAAGATCCGCGCGAAGGCGATGTACGATTCGCTCTGCGTCAACATCTACAACAAGGCTACCACCGAGGAGCTTATCCGCGGCGAGCTGGAGCAGAGCACGGGCGGCGCTCTGCTGATGATCGATATAGACGACTTCAAGAGCATAAACGACACGCTGGGGCATCTGTTCGGCGACGAGTTTTTGAAGAAGTTCGCGGGGACGGTAAAGAGCGTGTTCCGCGATACGGATATAGTCGGAAGATACGGCGGCGACGAGTTCTTCGTGTTTATGCCGCACGTCTCGGCGGCGCTCGCGGAGAAGAAGGGGTCGATGATACTCGAGCGTGTGATGAATATCGAGGTGCCTATGTCCGGCGGCGTGAAGAGCAGTATCGGCGTGGCGGCGGTAACGCCCGAGAACCGCGGTTATTCCAAGCTTCTAAAGCAGGCGGACAGCGCGCTCTACCAGGCGAAGAACCGCGGCAAGAACTGCGTGGTAGTGTTCGATCCTTCCACCATGACCGAGGAGACCTACAGAACGGCGGAGTCCTCGCATCGCGGAAGCAATTCAAACGTTGTGCTCAGCAGCAACCCCAACTCGGCTGCGTCGGTCGTAATGCGAGTATTCAGCGCGCTGTACAGCTGCTCCGACATCGACGAGGGCATCTCGCAGATGATCGAGCTTGTCGGTAAGACCTATGACATAAGCCGCGTCTACATCTTCGAGGACAGCGAGAACGGACTGTATACCTCCAACACGTTTGAATGGTGCGCTGAGGGCGTTACGTCCGAGAAGGACTCTCTCCAGAACGTCTCTTATGAGAAGGATCTCGGCGGCAGCTACAAGAACAATATGAACGACGACGGGATATTCTACTGCCACGACGTTTCGGAGTTGGAAGACAAGGGACAGCGCGAGATCCTAGAGCGGCAGGGCATAAAGTCGGTGCTCCAGTGTTCCATCACGGAAAAGGGCGAGTTCAAGGGCTTTGTGGGCTTTGACGAGTGCCGCGGCAACCGCTTCTGGACGCAGGATCAGATAGACTCCCTGGCGTTTTTGGCAAAGGTGCTCTCCGTGTTCCTTATGAGGGGAAGATCGGAGAATAAAAATAAGTGACGATATAATAGCATCATAAAAAATACCCGAGCGGCTTTTTGAACCGCTCGGGTCGTCATATATTTGATGTTTTCAAAAGTGAGGGTCGTCAGAGCTCTATTTCTTCACTGACTTCTGCTCTTCTGGCAGCGTTTTTTGTTCCGTAAAGGAAGAGGTAGGTTTTTTTATTGTTATTTTGGCTTGCCTTTTTGGCTGTGATCTTGTCAGCCTCTGCAAGTTTCTTAAGTCCTTCCTCAAAGAAATATTCTTTTTTTATAAAAATACCTATCTTATTAGAAACGCCGTTTTCTTTGCAATAAGCTTGTACCTGCTTAGCGTCAACAAGTATTCCGTTATCCACAGCTTCCAACATTATCGGATCGCACAATGAATGTGATTCCTTTTCGCGTTTCTGAGCGTCTTTTAGAATTTCCCCATATATCATATCCGCAATAAATTTTGCCAAAAAAGACACCAGGATCACCGCAATGCTGAAATAAAGTATTTGCAACATTTTCGGACCGGCTGCCGAAAACGCCTGTCCTAACGGTACCTTCCAAAACAGCGCGACAACCAGATTAAGTACTGTAAATACCGCTTCCAGAATAATGCCTAAAAGCATTGCTGTCAGACCGGGAAAGCCAAAATTGATTTGAATGAGATCGTATCGTTCATTAGCTTCGCAATTGGTAAAAAGCGACCATATAAGACAGCCGTATATAGTCACACAGACAAACACTACATAGACCTTGTGTAATGTCGATAGCGACTCGCCTTTCCAAAACCCTGCGTTAGAGCTAAAAAAATCTATAAAACCAAGTATTATGGCAATAAACCCCGCAAAACCGTAAATATATGAAAAAACGTCGGCAACACCTTGAAGTGGGTTATTCTTTTCTTCTTTTTTATTTTCCATTTTCTTGCTCCATTTCTTTTTTTGTAAGCAGTTCGAGCTTTGCCGCAAACCGCTTACGGGTGCTCGATATCCACCTTAAGCCCCTTGTTTTTCGCTATCTCGGCAAGATCGGTCTTGACCGCTTCGTCCGTAAACTTTGAGAAGGGCAGAACTTCGCTCAAAGCCGCCTTAGTGTATTCCTTCTTGTCGTCCATGAAATACAAATCAGGTGACCTTGAACGTGCATCTGCAGCCGATAAAGCTAATGTCAGTCGATCTCGATCTCCTCGGTGACTTCCGCCCTTTTGGCAGAGTTTTTGGTACCGTAAAGCGTTACAATTCCTTTTTTCATGCGCTTATTATCTCTTGAGATATTGTTATTGTTGGCAAGAGAATTAAGACCGTCTCTGATAAAAGAATCCACGCTTATAAAAAACCTGAGTTTTTTTGATCCGACATTCTTTTTGCAATAATTTTGCACCTGTTCCTGATCAACAAGACTGCCTTCATCCACCGCGTCAAGCATTGTCTGATCCCAGATGGCGTGCGCTTCTTGTTTAAGTCGTAAATCATCATAAATGATTGAAAGCCCGGAATCGACAAATTTATCAATACCAAGATAATATCCATATGGCGTGGACGGAACCTTTTTTACGCAATAATTCTTGACAGCATTACTGTCAGCCGCGTCCGCAACAGTAACAGCCTCATACATTACAGAATCCCATGTTTTATGTGCGCTGCTGATAAGGGAATTATCTTGGTTGAGCTTGATAAAAGCATCCTGACTGAACATATCTTTTTCCAGATACCGTTTGAGCGGTTTTAAGCGTTGTTGATTACAATATCG
>CAYPWI010000376.1:0-2839 GCA_964414395.1 uncultured Ruminococcus sp. | reverse complement strand
TGCTGACGCAGAAGGACGAGTATATCTATCATGAGATGATAACGCACGTTCCGCTGTCCGTTAACCCGAACATCAAGAAGGTGCTCGTCATAGGCGGCGGCGACGGCGGCGCGGTTCGGGAATTATGCCGCTTCAAGAGCGTGGAGCACATCGATATGGTGGAGATCGACCGCCGCGTCGTGGAGCTCTGCCGCGAATATCTGCCGTTTACGGCGTGTTCGCTGGGCGATCCCAGAGTTCATATCTATTATGAGGACGGTTTAAAATACGTCCGCGGATCCGAGAACGAGTACGATCTCATCATCGTGGATTCCACCGACCCGTTCGGACCGGGCGAGGGACTGTTCACCAAGGAGTTTTACGGGAACTGCTATAAGGCGCTGAATTCCGAGGGAATTCTTGTCAATCAGCACGAGAGCACGTTCTACGACGAATACGCCGAGATGATGAAGCGCGCTCACAGCAGGATAAAGAGCTTCTTCCCCATAGCGCTGGTGTATCAGGTACATATCCCGACCTATCCGAGCGGGCAGTGGCTGTTCGGGTTCGCGTCGAAGAAGTATCACCCGGTGGAAGACCAAAACGCCGAATGGTGGCTTGCTCAAGGGTTAAAGACGGGCTATTACAACAGGTTCGTCCACAGCGGCTGCTTCGCGCTGCCGAACAACGTCAGAGACGTTCTCCGCGAAACAAAGACGGAGAGCGGGAAATAAAAAGATCGGCTTCCCGAGCGGGCGGGGAGAGCCGAGTAAAATCGCCCGCGCTATACAGAAATTCGGCTAAAAGCCGATAACAGAGGTTATTATGAACACAAAAAACAAGGTCGGCTTTATAATCGTAGCCGTGGTCTTCGTCGGCTGGACGCTTTTCAGCCTGTTTGGCGGGATCATCGGGCTTACCAAGGCGGGCTATACCGAGCCTGATTTAGCTGCCGAGGAAGGCAAGCTCTGCGAGGTAAAGGTAGACTTCGCGGTCGAGGCTTACACTATCACCCATACGCTGAATATCCTCATTCCCACGGGCAAGGAGCATCTATATTTCTGCGGGAGCGGCGGTGACAGCGTGCAGCTGCTCGTTAAAGAGCGCGAGTCGTGGTATAATGAGAATTTCAATTCCCACGGCTTAGCGAAGTATCCCGTAACGGTGACGGGCGAGGTCAAGAAAATGGACTCGCAGTTCAAGAAAGATCTGGCTGACATAAACAATGAGATCTCCGAGCTGGGGTACAGCATTTCCACGACCAAATATCTGTCCGCTACATACAAGACCAAGTACACTTTGGAGCTTATTTCCGCGCTGGTGAACATCGCCGCGGCTGCCGTTATGATCGTGATGATAAAGCGCGGCTCGGGCGTGAAGATCGGTCTGGTGCTCTGCATAATAGCCGTGGTGTTTATGGCGTTCGTGATGCTGTGCGCGGATACGGTGTAGACGATAGAGGTACGGCGGGCAGTATTTATGAAGTTAATAAACACTATAGCGTTTATCGTCTTTGTGCTGATATTGGCGGGTTTGACGATAAGAAGCGCCGTTTTGGGTATTTCGGGGCTGACGAACTCCGAATACACCGAGCTTTCCATACACGCCGAGAGCGGGAAGCTATGTGAGGCTGAGATAGTCGGCGCGGGGGAGGTCTACATGATAGACCGCAAACTGCTCGGGTTTATCCCCGTTGTGACGGAGCGATTTTATCTTTGCGAGAATGAGGACGGAACAGTCCCGCTGCTCGTCAAGGCGAAAAGCTCGTGGTATGAGAAGAACTTCGATATGTACGGCTTCGCGAAGGAGCCCATGACGATAACGGGCGAGGTGAAGAACTTCGACTATGAGCGCAGAAGAGACATAGAAAGGATAGACGACGCTCTCCCGAACGCCGTTCCGGGGCACGCGCGGATATCTTCTTCCTCGTATCTGTCCGTTACATACGGGACTAAGTATATTCTGGAGATCGTGTCGGGCGCGCTGTTTATCATAGCGGCGGCTGTTCTCGCCGTGACGGTAAAGCTGCAAAGGCGCGAGGGGATAGGCTTTGCGCTATGCGGCGCGGCGGTGCTGTTCGCGGTATTTGTGCTGCTTTGCGCGGATTTTCTGTAATTCCGCGTTTTGCATAGAAAATGAAATTCAAAGGAGATTTGTGTTATGCTTATTGATTTTGACAAGATCGTTCACTCGACTATCGAGAACTTCCGCGGCGGTGAGAAGAACACGCGTATGGCGATGTACACCGACGACACCAATCGTATCATGAAGGTAACGCTCCGTCCGGGCGCGTCTATCGGACTGCACAAGCACACCACAAGTTCGGAAATAGTATTCGTTATCACGGGAACGGGCATTATGACCTGCGACGGCGAGGAAGAGCAGCTCCGCGCGGGCTTGTGCTCCTACTGCCCCATGGGCAGCGAGCATACATTGAAGAACACGGGCGAGGACGAGTTTGTGTTCTACGCCATAGTGCCCGAGCACATAGTACCCGGGGTCAAGGAAGTTACGGACTAATAAGAACAACATACCGGTGAATAATTCAATTTGCATTGCATTTCAGATCAGCGGCGCATCAAGGGCGCGTTGCCGCCAAGACAACACAAAGGCGGCGCATCAAGGGCGCGTCGCCGTCGGAACAACAAACCGGAGAGCGATGCAATTCGCGAAAGAGGCTGGCGCGGCGTGACGGTCGAAGCGCAGCGAAGACCGACACGACGCGTCAGCCTGCTAGCAAAGTTCGCGGAGCGAACTTTGCGCTTCGCGAATTGCTTTTCAAATCACGGGTCTAAGACAACATCGGGGGCGGCGCATTAAAAGCGCGTCGCCGCCAAGACAACACAAAGGCGGCGCATCA
>CAYPWI010000375.1:470-2847 GCA_964414395.1 uncultured Ruminococcus sp. | reverse complement strand
CCGGGCTTTTTGGGATCGATGGAGATATTCCTCTGTGAGATGATAAGCACGGCGGTGTCGGGAATGCGCTTTATTATCGCCAGAAAGGTCTTGAACACGCTGTCCTCGAGCGCGGCGGGATTTAAGTCCTCTATCAGCACACACTTATAGTCCGCAAAAAACGGCACATTATCCAGATAATCGGAAAGTTTTTCCGTATCGGGAAACTTGTTGTATCTGACATAGTTCATATCGCTCGCGTCCGCGGGCACACCGGTCGAGACGATCCTGTCTCCGTAAACTTTTACAAGATAATCCTCTTCGCCGTACAGAAAATACACGCGCCTGAAATTCCCGGCTCTGAGCTCGGCGTTAAGCGCCGATTCGGTAATTACGCTCATAAGCCGCTCAAGCCATTTCCGTATTCAGCTTCTTGCCTCCCAGAATGTGGAAATGCAGATGCCGCACGGTCTGTCCGCCATCTTCTCCAACATTGGAGACCACGCGATAACCGCCCGTCAAGCCCTCTTTCCCGGCGATCTCGGCGATCTTTGAGAAGATGTACGCGACTATCGCGGAATTTCCGTCATTCAGCTCGTCCACGCCGCCGATGTGCTCCTTGGGGATCACCAGAATGTGGGTCGGCGCCATGGGATTTATGTCGCGGAACGCCAGAATTTTATCGTCCTCATAGACCTTTGTCGAGGGGATCTCCCCGGCAATTATTTTGCAGAATAAACAATCCATAGTATTCTCCTTTTTCGATCGGGACCGCCTGTCCCCCGTGAGGGGGGACCCTCCCGAGGGATCCCTCTTTCGTCCCCCGAAAATCATCCCGACCGCCTCAGCCGCCGAACGTGATCGGCATTGCCGCCTAAGATCAAGACCGTCGGGATAAAACTTCTTAACAGATATAATTACTTGATATACTTCGCCGTGATATCCGCCGCCGCTCTCAGCGCGTCGGGTATCTTGGAAGCGTCGGGAACTCCCGCCATCGCCTGATCGGGCTTTCCGCCGCCTTTTCCTCCGGCTACAGCCGCGATCTCGCGCACGAGCGTGCCCGCGTTCGCGCCCTTTGCCACCGCGCTCTTGGAGCACTTGCAGAGAATGTTCGACTTGCCGTCAGCCGTGCCCGCGAGCACCGCCACAAAGCAATCGAACTTATCGGCGAGACTGTCGCCTATCTTGCGCAAGCCGTCCGCGCCCGTGCCGTTCAGCGCCGCGGTGACGATCTTCACGCCGTTCACCTCGGGAGCGTCCGCGCCGATGTCGCCGAGCTGGGCGTTCGCCGCCGCCTGCTCGAGGGACTGTATCTTCTTATCCTTTTCGCGAAGCTCTCCCATAACGCCCTCGCAGCGCGTTACCAGCTCCGCGGAGTTCGGGATCTTAAGCGTCGCCGCCGCCTTGTCGAGCGTATCCAGAGAGTCGTTCAGCAAATTCAGCACATTAGCGCCCGTCACCGCCTCTATACGGCGAACGCCGCTTGCTACCGAGCTTTCGGAGACGATCTTGAACAGCCCCGCCTCAGCGGAATTCTTCAAATGCGTGCCGCCGCAGAACTCGGTCGAGTAGTCGCCGACCGATACCACGCGCACCGTGTCGCCGTACTTCTCGCCGAACAGCGCCATAGCGCCCTTCTTCTTGGCTTCCTCAATAGGCAGAACTTCCGTGACTACGGGAGCCGCCTTCAAGATCTCGGCGTTGACCGCCTGTTCAACACGCGCGATCTCGTCCTTGGTCATGGCGCTGAAATGGCTGAAGTCGAAGCGGCAGCGGTAGGGATCTACATAAGAACCGCTCTGATGAACATGCTCGCCCAGCACCTCACGCAGCGCCGCCTGCAAGATATGGCAGCAGGTGTGGTTTCTCTCGGTAGCCTTGCGGGAATTTTCATCTACACGGGCAGTGACCGTATCTCCGACTGAAAAACCGCCGAATACCACCTTGCCAAAGCTCATAAACTGACCGCCGCCCAATTTCTTGGTATCGGTGATCTCGATAACGTCCGAACCGCCTTTTCCTATCGAACCGCGGTCGCCTACCTGACCGCCCATTTCCGCGTAGAACGGCGTTTTGTCGATGATAACGCCCACTTCGTCGCCCTCGCCGCAGAGCTCAACGCTCTCGCCGTCCTTGACGATGGCAAGGATCTTCGCGTCTGCTGTAAGAGTATCATATCCGACAAATTCCGTGGTGAACTTGTCCAGCTCGGAATTCTTGGCGTTATCCCAGCCGCCGCCGAGCTTTTTATTCGTGCGGGCAGTCTCTTTCTGGACTTTCATACACTCCGCGAAGCCCGCCTCGTCGGCTTCCAGACCCTGCTCGTGCAGAATTTCCTTGGTAAGATCAACGGGGAAGCCGTAGGTGTCGTGCAGCTTGAAAACGTCCTCGCCCT
>CAYPWI010000375.1:0-460 GCA_964414395.1 uncultured Ruminococcus sp. | reverse complement strand
TTCTTGAGATCTTCTATCATCTCGCCGAGAATTTCGGTACCCTTGTCTATGGTCTTGGCGAAGCTCTCTTCCTCTGTCTGAATGACCTTCTTGATATAAGCGCGCTTCTCGCCAAGCTCGGGATAAGCGGAGATATTCTCGTCTATAACGGTATCGCATACTTCATACAAAAACGGCTTGTGATAGCCTAAAAGTCTGCCGTGGCGCGCCGCTCTTCTCAGCAGTCTGCGCAGCACATACCCGCGCCCCTCGTTGGACGGGAGTATACCGTCGCCCACCATAAAGGTAGTGGAACGGATATGGTCGGTGATGACGCGGATAGAAACATCCTTCTTGTCGTCCTCATGGTACTTTACGCCGATAATGTCACAGATCTTGCCCATGATGTTCTTCACGGTATCGACCTCGAAGAGGTTGTCCACGTCCTGCATAACGCACGCCAGACGCTCCAGACCCATAC
>CAYPWI010000374.1:0-2849 GCA_964414395.1 uncultured Ruminococcus sp. | reverse complement strand
TAGCCCAGAACGGCTATTTTTGCCATAACATAAACATCCTTTCCTTTGATTTGTACTTATCTTATTTATTATACCACACTTAGGAAATTTTTTCAAGAGCTTTTTATAAAAATATCGGCGATCTCATTTTCAATGAGCCGATCGCCGCTGTCATCCCACGACATGATATATATTCCGCTCCAGTTGTCCCAGCCGAGTGTTATCTGGGCTTCATCAAAACAGAACTCTGCCGCCAATGCGGCAAAATCAGCCCCAAATCTGCCACCGGGCGTTAATCGCCTGCCGAGTTTCTTTTCGATCGCCGAAAGCACATCGTTCAGCGCGTCTGCCTCAAGATCGTCATTTTCAAGAGACAAATGCCCCGAGCTTATCCTAACAAGTTTCCACATTTTGTCAGTTATTGCTCACTTTTTGCTTGACGCTGTTCTTAAGTACGACAATAAGTATCATAATTCCCGTACCGACAAGAATATGACCGATACCCGCGATACCCGAGATCGCCGCGTTAGCGCCCTTGGAAAGCTCTGTTCCCAGCACCTCGAAGACTCCGCGCACTCCGAGCATAATGCCCGTCAGCGGTACACCAATATTATAGACGACCCTAAACGCCTTAAACAGCTTATTCGACGAAAAATCATCGTCTCTCATAAACAGCGCGATGATAATATACACGAACATACCCAGCAGGAAGAAGTGCGTATGTACCTTGCCCAAGGCGGTCACACCGTTAAAGTCATTGAACTTCGTAAATTCGCGGTAAAACACACCGCCCGCCATAGCCAGCACCGCGTAGACCATCGCGTAATTCAAACATTTTTTCATAACAAACTACCTCTTTTCATAAATTACAATTTTATCATAAGTGGGATCCCAGAAAAGAAAATGAACCTCCGCGCCCTTTTCTTCCCAAGAACTTCTGAGCTCATCGACCTCGCCCGGCATAGGACACGGTTCGCAGAAGATCTCCTCGGCGCTCTTCTTTGAGATCTCGACCCTTGAAGAAAGCCTGCTGCCGCCCCAACGGCGTTCATCTCCTATAAACACCGCAGCGCTGCACAGCTCGTTTTTAAACAGACCCGACAGCGTTTCAAGAAACTCGTCGAAATAGTCATTGTACGGATAATAATGCTCGTGCCATTCCTCGCCGAAAAACAGTGAGATCTCGTCCTGAAAGTCGATAAATGCAGTTCTCTCGGTAAAAGGGTTTTGCATCTTTATCGAAACTTCATCATCTTTCAAATAAGAGAACTCGTCCTCGTCATGGCGATGCAGCTCATACTTTATTGACAATTCGTCAAGCAAGTCCTGCACATCGCCCAGCTTATCAAGCGGATCAAACGCGTCGTTCACAGTATCCTCCGATCAATGTCATTTCAAAAAAGCGGCAAAACAAAGCCCAAAGCCCGTTTTGCCGCTTATATAGTTGATTATTCGCCGCAAAGCTCCTTGTACAATCCAATGTACAGCTTAGCGGAAGCAGCCCAGCTGAAATCGGTCTTCATGGCGCGGGTCATGATCTTCGCCCACTCGGTTTTATTGTCATACGCTCCCTTTGCGCGGCGGATAGCGTTGAGCATATCGTGCGCGTTGTAGCTTTGGAACGTAAATCCGATACCGTTGTCGCCAGCGTCGATGATGCTGTCCTTAAGTCCGCCCGTAGCGCGAACGATCGGCACGGTGCCGTATCTCGCCGCGATCATCTGAGCAAGTCCGCACGGCTCGCTCTTGGACGGCATCAGGAACATATCCGCGCCTGCGTAGATCTTCTTCGCAAGCTGCGGATTGTAGCCGCGGTAGAAACCCACCTTATCGGGATAACGCCAGTGCATCTCCTGGAAGAAGTCTTCATACATACGCTCGCCGGAGCCGAGGATAACGACCTGGACATCGGTCGCGATAATTTCATCAAATACGTACTTAACAAGGTCGAAGCCCTTATGGTCGGCAAATCTCGAAATCATCGCGATAAGCGGGATATCATACTGAGGCATACCGAATTCATCGAAAATAGCCGCCTTGCAAGCCAACTTGCCCTTGTGGTTCTTCGCGCTGAACTTCGCCGCTATGGTGTTGTCCGTCTCGGGATTGTAAAGATCAACGTCGATGCCGTTGAGGAAGCCCGTAGTTTTATACTGCTTGTTGCGCAGGATACGGTCGAGCTTGTGAGAGAACCACGGGTCGAGGATCTCCTTGGCATAAGTTGGAGATACGGTCGTTACCTTATCGGCGACCTCGATAGCGCCCTTCATAAAGTTAATATCTCTGTCATACTCGAGAATATTCACGTTTTGAGGCGGGATACCAACGATATCCTTCACAAGATCAACGCCATACTGTCCCTGATACGCGATATTGTGGATAGTGAACACATTCTTGATATCGCCAAATCCCCACTCGCTCTTATAGAACAGGTGGTGATATACGGGTATAAGAGCGCACTGCCAGTCATTTGAATTGATGATCTGGGGGTGGAAATCGATATGACGCAGCATTTCCAGCACAGCGCGGCTGAAGAATACATATCTCTCGGCGTCGTCATAGTAGCCGTAGAGACCGTTATCGCGCTTGAAATAATACTCGTTATCTATAAAATAATAAGTAACGCCGTTCACTTCCTGAGAGAAAACGCCGCAATACTGACTTCTCCAGCCAACGGGCACGGTGAAGTTGGTTATGAAGCGCATCTTCTCCTTCTGCTCGGGCTTGATAGTGTTTACATAATACGGCATGACCACTCTCGCGTCATGTCCCGCCTGAACCAGAGCTTTAGGGAGCGATCCCGCAACGTCCGCAAGTCCGCCGCTTGCCGCGAAAGGAAGCGCCTCGCTTGCCGCATACAAAATTCTCAT
>CAYPWI010000373.1:0-2854 GCA_964414395.1 uncultured Ruminococcus sp. | reverse complement strand
CATCATTGTTGTTAGATATTCCGACATGAGTGACCGCTTCTTTCATTATCGGATCCCATATGGTGTGCGCTTTTTTTATGTTTGAATCTTCGCTTTTTATCAAAGCGTTGTAGATCAATTTTGATATCAATCCGATCAGATAAAGCAAACCAATGGATATTCCGATAATAACCGCTAACATTATAATGATCGCGATCGCTTTTCCTGCGGCTGAAGTAAACGGGACCTTGTAAAAAATGACCGCGATCAGTCCATTTAAGATCGGTGCTGCCGCAACAAGTGATCCGCTTTTGGATATTGCTGCCGGAACATCGTCCGATACTTTGATACATATGAGTTTATAATCTCTGTCATAAACTATAGAGGGCAAAAAAAACACCAACCATGCCAATAATATTGCAATAAAAATTGAAATGACAAAAAATCTGTGTATACCGGCAACTTGGTCACCGCCAGTCCAATAGGATGCCGAGGAGCCTATTATATCAATAATAGCAAGGACTTCAACAACAGTCACCAAGAAGTCGATTATCCAAACCATCACCTCATCATCTATAAACTCAAAGACCCTATGTTCGCCGAATAACTTATGTTGTTTGGCTGCCATTTTCATTGTTTCCTTTCAGATCTTTTACGGGTGCTCGATATCCACCTTAAGCCCCTTGTTTTTCGCTATCTCGGCGAGATCGGTCTTGACTGATTCGTCCGTAAACTTTGAGAACGGCAGAACTCCGCTCATAGTCGCCTTCGTGTATTCCTTCTTATCATCCATGAAATACAGATCGGCTGAGATGCTGCATTTCTTGACGAAGCCCGTGACCTTGAACATGCAGCTGCCGCCGATAAAGCTAAGGCTCTGTTCGCTCTCACACTTTGTTATAAACCCATCTATCTCACTGCTCACCGTATCGCAGAGCTCGTCGAAGGATACCTTCTTGTCAAGTACGGAAAAAATACCGTCCAGACTTTCATCGAGCTTCTGAATATTGTCCTGCAGCTTCTTAGTGTCCGCGTCAAATGTTGAAGGCGCGCTGTTCTTTTCGGCAAATCCCATGATAGTCCTCCTTGATGTTCATCAACTGAGTTGAAGCTCACGCTCGAAATCGCTTGTTATATCGACTTCGTTGCCGTAACTGTTGGTCACTCTGGACTTTATGTCGTTGGGCAGGTCGCTCTCCTCGATCTTTTTGGTGACGATCTTCTCGAGATAATGTCCGCCCTGGTTAATATAATTGTATGCCAACTCCTTGACGCCTTCTACGGATTTTCTGACAAAAAGATTGACAGCCTCCGCCGCCGCGCCCGCAAGAATGGTCTTTAACTTTGCGACAGCCGCAAGAACGAATGATCTTAATGCCGCCCAGAATGCCGTCAGCGCCATAGAAACTGCCGCTGTGATCGCCGAGATAAGTAACATGGTATTATTCCTCCGTCAATTGTATTTTTTAAGATCCACGCTTTTTATGGCGTTTTTGGTCTTTTCCTTGTAGTATTCCTCGGATACTTCCCGCACGGTGACGGTCTCATATCCGGAATTTGCTTTCTTGCTGTCGATTATCGACTGTACAGCCTCACAAAAATAATCGTGCCTTACTATCTCCTCGCGGCTTCTTGCCGCCTTGAGAGCGGCTTTCAGCACTGCGTTTGAGATATCGCTGCCCGAGATGCCCTCATATTTTTTGGCGATCTCAATATAGTCGATGTTCGTCGGCATAGCCGGCGGTGTGTATTTTCTCCACAGCTTTTCACGCAATGCCTCATCGGGCAGTGTGAACTTGATGTGATACTGGATCCTTCTCATAAACGCGGGATCATAATTGCTGACGAAGTTCGTCGCGAACATGACCATGCCGCTGTAGTCGTTCAGCAGCGTCAGCAGCACCGAGCGCGTCTGATTGACGCTTACGTCGGTGGCGTTGTTCATATTTGTAACGCGCTTGCTGAGCAGTGCGTCCGCTTCATCAAAGAACAGCACTATATCCTTGCCCTTGGCAAAGTCAAACAACGCGATAAGGTTTTTACCCGTTTCACCAACATATTTAGATTCGATCTCGGCGTAATTTACGCAAAGAAGATCTTTTTTCATCTCTTTCGCTATAGCGTGAGCCGCCATAGTCTTTCCCGTACCGGGATCGCCGTACAGATCGACAAAAAGGTTCTCGCGGTCTTTCATAACGGAAGACAGCCCCCATTGCCTAAAGACCGTATCCCAACACCGCGGCGCTTCAACGACAGTTCTCAGCTCGTCAAGGACACCTTGCGGCAATATCAGATCGTCGAACGAATATTTCGGAGATGTCAAACTGAAACGAGACTGTTCTTTCGGTTTGTTGTCCGAAACACTATTTGGCGCGGGAGCGGAAGCGGCTCTCGCGCCGTTAAGGTTTAAAGGCATTTATGTACTCCTCAAGGCTTTGGCACCTTACATTCGTATTTATTGCAGGCTATAGAACCACCCATGCGGGTCTGACCGTTTAATGTGCAAGGCTTCTTTGCCTCGTAATCATATTCCCAAGCGCCTATCTTCAAATCCTTGGGGAAGATCGCGGTATTGGTGGGGTCGTACCAGTATTTGCAGAATGCGCATACCTTAATGTTGCCCTTAGTGCTGAATGAGTTCTTCTTCATAATATATCACCACACGCCTCTTTCCTTTAATATTTCCTTTATTGCCGTCTTTTCTGTGATTGAACAGCCCCAGAAATCGAATTTTTCTATCAACTCCTTATTACTGAGACTTTCATATTTATGCTTATATTCCACAGTTTCCTGTAAAGTTTTGCCCAAAGAATTCAAAGCATCCAAAAATCCCATGATTTTATCCTCCGTGAATAGAATAATTTAAGTTAAAGCC
>CAYPWI010000372.1:0-2855 GCA_964414395.1 uncultured Ruminococcus sp. | reverse complement strand
AGAAGCACAAGCCCACGCGCGTTATGCTCGAGTATAACGGAATGTGGAGCCTGCGCGATATGGCGGCGAAAGCTCCCAAAAATTGGATGTTCTATCAGATCTTTATGTTCATGGATCATACCAAGTTCGATATGTATATGAACAATATGCGTCAGCTGCTCTCCGATAACATCTCGATCGCGGATATAGTGGTGTTCAACCGCTGCGAGCAGGGGAAGGTCGATAAGAAGCGTATCAGACGCGCCGTAAAGGCGCTGAACCCGCGCATAGATATGATGTTCGAGTATAACGACGGTTCTGTGGAGCAAGGCTTCCAAGGGGAAGACGAGATGCCGTTCGACGTGAACGCCGATCCTATCGAGATCGTTCATGACGACTTCGGGCTGTGGTATATCGACATTATGAGCAACGCGCCGCGCTATAAAGGAAAAAACGTCCATGTCCGCGGAATGGTGTTCCGCGCGTCGAATGTTCCGAAGGGCTATTTCGTCATTTCGCGCCGTGCCATGACCTGCTGCGCGAATGATATCCAGGTTGTCGGGATACTCGTGAAGTCGCCCGATGAAGCGAAGTTCAAGGACGGCGATTGGGTGGAGGTCACGGGGAATGTGATAGCCGAGAAACAGCAGTGCTATAAGGGCACGGGTCCCGTTATCCTGGCTGACAGTATCCTTCCGACCGAAAAGGCGGAAAGCGAACTGGTATACTTCAATTGATGAAATACACTATCGTAAAGAGGGCGCTTGACGCTCTCGACCCGTGCCGATTATTGGCGCACGGAGCTCCCGATGACGAATACGAGTACGAGGCGGAGAGGATCGCGGCGGCGATAGCCCCGGGCGACAGCGAGGAAAAAATAGCCGAGACCGCCACCGAGGTCTTCACCAAAGCGTTTCCATGGGAATACAGCGCCGATATGTTCCGCGGGTTTGCGGCTGAGGTTAGAAACGAGCTGCGAAAAAGCGGCTTGATATGATTATTTTATGGAGGTAACGATTATGAAAGTGTTTTTGACTGCGTTCGTAAATCCCTATTTCTGCGGATTGGTAGCGGATGACACGGGATTGGTGTTCAGAGCGAGAAAGAACAAGAAGTTCTACACTATCGGAAAGATCCGCTACAGCAACATTGATAATGTGGAATTCGTCGGTCAGAACTTCGTGATCAACACGAAGAAGGGCGCGGCGTACAAGGCTATCGTGATGGAGAAGAAGTATCTGATGAACATTCTCGATCAGATGGGCGTGGCTGTGATCGACAAGAAAAAGAGATCACTCTGATGCGCGATATTTTTACGGTACGGTTGTCATCGGACGGAAACGCTGTAGAGATCATTGACCAGACGCTGCTTCCGAATGAGGTGAAGTTCCTCTCGCTGCGTAAGGCGGAGGACATTTTCGAGGCTATTGAGAAGCTGAGAGTGCGCGGCGCTCCCGCTATCGGCATAGCGGCGGGATTCGGGATGTATGTCCTCGCGCGGCAGATACCCGATGATGACTACGGTACGTTTATTGAAAAGCTGACCCGGGCGGGGGCTTATCTTGAAAGCTCGCGCCCTACAGCTGTTAATCTGCATCACGCCGTGGCGCGTATGCTGGAAGCGGCGCGTGCCTGTGACGATAAGCCACAGGCTCTGAAAGTCCTTTTTATGGTATGCAACAATATCTATAAGGAAGACGTGGCTATGTGCCGCGCCATTTCGGAGAACGGCTTGAAGCTCGTCAAGGACGGCGACGGGATCCTCACGCACTGCAACGCGGGAGCGCTGGCGGCTTCGGAATACGGTACGGGGCTGGGAACGCTTCTTCTCGGAAAAGAACTCGGCTATAATTTTCATGTGTTCAGCGACGAGACACGTCCGCTTCTGCAAGGCGCTCGGCTCACGTCATTCGAGCTGTCAAACGCGGGGATAGACGTGACGCTTATCTGCGACAACGCCGCTTCTATGCTTATGAAGCAGGGGAAGATCAACGCCTGCTTTGTCGGGTGCGATCGTGTAGCCGCGAACGGAGATACCGCCAACAAGATAGGTACGCGCTCCGTGGCGGTGAACGCCAAGTATCACGGGATCCCGTTCTATGTGTTCTGCCCGAGTTCGACGATCGACTTCAAGTGCGGGAGCGGCGCGGATATCGTGATAGAAGAGCGCTCGCCCGATGAGATCAAAACTATGTTCTTCGAGAAGCCCATGGCTCCCAAGGACGTTAAGTGCTTCAATCCCGCGTTTGATGTGACAGACGCGGAGCTTATCACCGCGATAGTCACCGAAAAAGGCATTTGCCGCTATCCGTATTCGGAGTCATTGGCGGCGCTGTTTGGAGAGAATAAATGAGCGATATTATTATAAGGAATGAACGCCCCGAGGATTTTCGCATTGTCGAGGAGCTTACAAAAAGGGCGTTCCACAACGTGAATGTTCCGGGCTGTGATGAGCATTATGTTGCCCATATACTGCGCGGGCACGAGGATTTCATCCCCGAACTGGACTTTGTGCTCGAGTTTGACGGAAAGATCATCGCCAACATTATGTATACAAAGTCGCGCTTGAAGGGCAAGGACGGCTCGGAGAAGACCGTGCTCACGTTCGGACCGCTCTCCGTTCTTCCGGAATATCAAAGGCACGGATATGGGAAGAGGCTGCTGGAGTATTCCCTAAAAAAGGCGGCGGAGCTTGGATTTGAAGCGGTCATTATCTTCGGAAACCCCGAAAACTATATCCCGCGCGGTTTTAAAAGCTGCAAGAAATTCAATGTCGCTTTGTCCGAGGGGTTTTATCCCGTGGCGCTGCTCGTAAAGGAACTGAAAGAGGGTGCGCTCGCCGGAAATGAGTGGCTCTTCGAGGAAAGCCGCGCCTT
>CAYPWI010000371.1:1836-2874 GCA_964414395.1 uncultured Ruminococcus sp. | reverse complement strand
AGGACGGCACGCTCGTCATCAAGGACTATAAGGGCGATAAGACAGAGTTTTCCGTTCCCGGGAAGATCGGCAAGAGCATAGTGACTGCTATAGGCGACGAAGCGTTCACGCCCTATCTGGGCGGGGTCATCAAAAAAACAAACGGGCGGTTTCTGAGAACGATAACATCTGTGACGCTGCCCGAGAGCATAGCAGAAATAGGCGACAAGGCGTTTGAGCATTGCTGCGGTCTTTGTTCGGTGAATATCCCAGCCTCGGTCACGGCAATTGGGATAAGGGCGTTTTATGACTGCGAAAAACTTACCGTCACGGTCACTCCCGGCTCATACGCCGAGGGATACTGTCGGGAAAACAATATACATTACGAGCTGAAAGGAAATTGAGAATGGAATATGAAACGATCGTCGGTCTTGAAGTTCACGCGGAGCTGAATACCAAGACCAAGATATACTGCAACTGTAAAAACGCGTTCGGGCTGGAGGTAAACACCCAGATCTGCCCGATCTGCACCGGTATGCCCGGAACGCTCCCCACGCTGAACGAAAAGGTAGTGGAGTACGCGGTGAAGATGGGTCACGCCACCAACTGCACTATAAACAACGTCTGCAAGCAGGACAGAAAGAATTACTTCTATCCCGACCTGCCCAAGGCTTATCAGATATCCCAGGCGGATATCCCGCTGTGTGAGCACGGCTATGTTGATATTATGCTGAACGGCGAGGAAAAGCGCATAGGCATCACCCGTATCCACATCGAGGAAGACGCGGGCAAGATGCTCCATAACGAGGCGTTCCAAGGGTCGCTGGTTGACTTCAACCGCTGCGGCGTGCCGCTTATCGAGATCGTCTCCGAGCCGGATATGCGCGGCAGTGCCGAGGCTAAGGCGTATCTTGACACGCTGAAATCCATTCTGCAATATATCGACATCTCCGACTGTAAGATGGAACAGGGTTCTATCCGCTGTGACGTGAACGTTTCGGTGCGTCCCAAGGGTTCAACGGAGTTCGGCAAGCGCGTGGAGATGAAGAACGTCAATTC
>CAYPWI010000371.1:0-1821 GCA_964414395.1 uncultured Ruminococcus sp. | reverse complement strand
TAACCGCCAGATAGAGGCGATAGAGCGCGGCGAGGAGATATTCCAGGAAACGCGCCGCTGGGACGACCAGAAGGGGATGAACTTCGTTCTGCGTACCAAAGAAGACGCGCAGGATTACCGCTACTTTCCCGAGCCCGACCTTACGACTATCTATGTTCCGCTTGAAAAGGTGGAAGAGCTTAAAAAGCAGATCCCCGAGCTTCCCAACGCGAAGATCAAGCGCTATGTCAAGGAGTTGGGGCTTAATCAGACCGATGCGGAGCTTATCGCGGAGAACCTGCCGCGCTGCAAGCTGTTCGACGACTGCGTGAAGCTCGGCGGCTGTTCCGCGAAGAATATTTCAAACTGGGTATTGGCGGACGTTTCCAAGTATATGAACGAGACGGGCAAGGATATCGGAGATACGCCGCTCATCGAGAACGGAAAGATCTCCAACAACTCGGGCAAGATCATCTTCGAGGAGATCATGAACGGCAATACCGATATCGACAAGATAATTTCGGAAAAGGGGCTCGCGCAGATATCCGATGATTCCGCTATCGAGAAGATAGTAAACGATGTTCTCGCCGCGAACCAAAAATCCGTGGACGACTACCGCGGCGGCAAGACCAACGCGCTGGGCTTCCTTGTCGGACAGTGTATGAAAGCCTCCAAGGGGCAGGCTAACCCCGCAAAGTGCAAGGAGCTTGTGCTTAAGTATTTGGAAAACCCGGAGGGCTGATAAATGGGACAGCTGACGGACGATATAGTTAGTACCGCCAATGCGTTTACGAGGAATTTCCGCGACAAGGGAAATTTTGATTATTCGATCGAAAGTCTTGCGGTCGTTGACGATATGCTGGACGAATTGAGCGATATGGGACCCGACGAGGAAACGTTGTATAATATCTCTTCTATGGTCGGGTGCTATGTCTTTGAAACGGCTCGGAGAAATTACGGCGGTGAATATCAATGGCATCAGACAGCCGAGCAGCCCGTGCTTGTCGCGGGTCTGCCCGATTTCTCCGTGGCTATAATGGCATGGGAGAAGGTCAGAGGGCGCGTTATCAACGGGAAAGAGGACAATATCCCGTTCTACATCGACGGCTACAGGGAGCATATCGAGCGGGGAAAGAACGAAAAAGGGTATAAGGTCTTGATAACGTGAGGAGAAGTTGTTATGCCTAAAAACGACGCTATGAAAACGGGATTTATTCATCTGCTTATCGATTTTGCAATCGTTATCGGCAATATATTTTTGTCGCACGGCTTGTTTTTCTTATTTTATCAGACAGTCGAAATTGTCGGTAAGTTCTTAAGCTCGTTCGACTATTATCAACAGTTGCTGCTGATAATATTTTGCGCCGTGCAGATCGCGATAAACATCGTTTTATACAAGACTTTGCTTAAACGCTTTTTCAAGCCGGCAGATAATAAGAAACCGGCGCTGTATTATGTGCTGCCCGTGATAGGCAGCGCGCTTGGGATAGGCTCGTTTCAACTGTTCTTTTATAAATTGTGGGATGTATTGGACTTGCTCCCCGAAAATGATTCGTACTTGGATTATCTGAAATGCTATTTGCCGCTCACTTTGCTTGCATTGATTCTCCTTGCGGTCATTTATCGGCTGTTCTTCCACAAATACGTCGGTGAAGGGTATTGCGTATATTTGCTTAGCATTTTTGGCGTTGCGATAGCGCCTGTCACGTTCATATATCTTGTCGCGGGCACGGGAGTATAAGTTTAATAAGGGCTTTTGTGAAGAAATTTCGCAAAAGCTCTTTACTTTTTCGTGAAAATATGTTATAATTAAAATGTATTTTTATATACGGGCGTAATTCG
>CAYPWI010000370.1:0-2879 GCA_964414395.1 uncultured Ruminococcus sp. | reverse complement strand
TATCGTCATCAAACAGCTTGAAAGCCACGAGATCTATACATATCGTTTCCATGAGCGTATCATATTCTTCGCCGCGCTTTAGTCCCTCCGAGAACATATTCGACCAATAATACAGCGCGCGTTCCCGGAAATTCCCCTTATTGCAGATCTGTATTTCGATGTTTACGATCTTGTCGCCGACGGTCATTTTCAGATCGAGCTCCGACTCTTTTCCATCAATTGTTTTGGGGAGAATATCGGGGTTTATATTCGTTATCGTCCCGATCTCATTCTTGGGTATAATGAGGATATCCGACAAAAAGCCTCTCAGAACATTCGGGTTCTAGCTCATAAGCTTCTTGAACACGATATCGAGCTTGGGTTTTACTATTTCCACGCGCATCACCTCTCTTAATGTTATTATATCATCATAATGAGGAATTGTCAAGGAAAAAATGCGCGAATAAAGTTTATCCCCGCGCGGCGTTCTTTAAAGCCTTTATCTGTTTGTGTAAATCGTCAATAAGCGCCCGTTCCCTTTGTGACATTTGACAAATTTTCTCACAAATGACAGAATATTTCGGGAATATCAAAACGTCCCCGCGTTTATTTACGGATATATTTACAGAAAGGAGGAATATAGGATCTTGGACGACAAGGAAATAATAGCATTATATCAGACCCGCGACGAAAACGCCATCAGACAGACCGAAAAGAAGTATTCAAGCTACCTTACAAAGATCGCGCTCAACATTCTCGGCAGCCGAGAGGACAGCGAGGAGTGCGTCAACGATACTTATTTCAAGACCTGGAACTCGATCCCGCCGAACATTCCCGCGAAGCTTCAATACTATCTCGGCAAGATCACCCGCGAGCTTTCGATAGACCGTCTGCGCAAAAGAACCACCCGCAAGCGCGGCGGCACGGAATACGAGCTGTCACTGGACGAGCTTTGCGAGTGCGCGGGCTCGGGCGATACCGCCGAACAGGCAGCCGAGCTCTCCGCGCTGGTGGAGCTGATCGAGAAATTCCTGCAAGGCTTACGCGATGACGAGCGGGATATGTTCGTCTGCCGTTATTATTACTGCGACAGTCTAAAAGAAATAGCGGAATATTTCGGCGTGAACGTGTCAAAGGTCAAGAACACACTGTTCCGCACAAGAGCGGAACTCAAAAAGCAGCTTGAAAGCGAGGGGTATGTATTATGAAAAGATCGGAAAAACTGAGCGAAGCCATCGGCGGCATCAGCGAAGAGATCATAGAGAAAGCCGATAAGAAAAGAACTTCCAAAACGTCAACAAAGGGCAGGAAATTCCCATTGAAGATCACCGCCATAACCGCGGCTTGCCTTGCCGCCGTTATCGGGATAACGGTATTTCTCCCCCGCGGTATCGGGGCGGAAGCGCTTGCCGTGGCGGCTTATCCCAAAATGACAAAATATCCGGGCAGGTTTGAGTTCAACAAGGACAAGTGGGACACGGAACAAGACGTTCGGCGGTGGAACGGAGAGCAGCTCGGCGATGAGGTGAACGAGTTCTACAAAAAGACCGCCGCGGAATTCCTGTCGGGCGATGAAAACCGCGCCTATTCTCCCGTGAACGTCTATATGGCGCTTGCTATGCTCGGCGAGACGACCGACGGGGAGAGCCGACAACAAATTCTCGATCTGCTGGGAGCGGATAATATTAAAAAGCTGCGGGAGAGCGCTAAGAATATGTGGCTCGCGAATTACCGCGATGACGGCGCGGTGGAGACCATTCTCGCGAACTCGCTGTGGCTGAACGAGGACGTAAAGTTCAACAAGCAGACGGTGAAAACGCTGGCGGAGAATTACTACGCTTCATCTTACCGCGGGGATATGAGCTCCCCCAAGACGACCAAAGCCGTTCAAACGTGGCTGAACCAACAGACAAAAGGGATTTTGGGCGACTATGTGCGGGACGTAAGCCTCGACCCGTTGACGGTCATGGCGATGTATTCGACGGTGTATTTCCGCGCGAAGTGGAAAAATCCATTCGACAAGAGCACTAATGACACCAAGACCTTCCACGCGGCAAACGGCGACATTCAGACCGAATTCATGAATGATACGGATATCTACGGCTGGTTCTACGGCGGAGAAGATTTCGGCGCTATTTATCTGAACTTTAAAGAGGGCGGGAGAATGTGGTTTATACTGCCAGACGAGGACAAAACGATTGACGATGTTCTGAACTCGGGCGAATACATCGATCTTATCATGATGAAGAACGGTTACAACGATTGGCAAAGCAAGAAAATGCTGAAAATTCATTATTCGGTGCCGAAATTCGATATTTCCTCGAAGATAGGGCTTTCCGAGGGACTTGAAAACCTCGGCGTTACGGACGTTTTCGATATTGAAAAGTCGGACTTTTCGCCGCTTACGGACACCGAGAACACTCCCGTATTCATAAGCGAAGCGAACCACGCGGCGCGTGTCATTATCGACGAGGAAGGCTGCACTGCCACATCGTTTACCGAGATGCTTTACGCCACAGCTCCGATGCCGCCCGAGGACGAGATGGATTTTATCGTTGACAGACCGTTTATCTTCGCGGTAACAAGCGATACGAGCCAGCCGCTGTTTATCGGGACGGTAAGCGATCCGCGGTAAATCGTAATTTTTTTGTCTGCCGAGCCCAGTCCGCGCTCGGCAAACAAAAAAGTTTTGTCAACTTTTAATTGAAAAGTGTTCCCCCGCGCCGCGCGGGCGTTTTTTATTTTTGAAGACTTCGCGGGATATCGCTCTTGACAAATTCCACGAGTGATGATATAATGAAAGAAAAGGGGCGGCGTATGTGGAAGACGAAGTGATAAAACTAGTGCGTGTTCACATTACCGCTCAACGCCCGTCTTGCGGCGAATTTTCCACATAACTT
>CAYPWI010000369.1:0-2890 GCA_964414395.1 uncultured Ruminococcus sp. | reverse complement strand
ATCACTGCTCCGAGGACGCGAGCGACTATATCTATGACGGGCAGCTGCATACTTATATGTATTCGTTTCTTGTAAAGGAAAACTCGGTCTTCAAGATCTCTACAGAGGGCTTTACGCCGCTAAAATATATGCCCTCGAGCCCCGCCGAGTTTTACATATATCCCACAGGCGGGACGCGAAAGTAAAAGGCGGTCGGCTCGGAGGTGCGCGATACTTATCCCGAGGTGGTTTCAAAGCTTATAAAGCGCAGCAGAAAGGGCGGCGTTGATAAGATCATTATCAGAAGTCCAAGGTATCATAAGGTGCTGATGTGTACATTTCATGACGATACATTCGATGTGTATTTTGACCCGAGGACTTCCAAGGGCGGCTTCGTTCAGCGTTTGGAGCTTCGCGGCACGGAGCCCGATCCGTGGGAGACGCTTTCTGAGATAATGCTCTACTTCCTAAAGGAGGATGACAATCTCAAAAAGGTCAAGTGGAAGGGCGACAGGCTTGATATTGTGATCTGAACTGATATTCCGTAAAAAATTAAAAATCCTCTTGACAGATCAAGGAGAATTTGTTATAATAATATCAATACGCGGGAATACTCAGACCTAAGGTCATCCGATGGAATGACGCTCCGCGCAAAGTCGGCGATTCGCTGGCTTAAGAAAAACTGACGGTGAAATTTTATTGAGCCGAAAGACAGCACGACAAACGGTAATGACCGCGTTTTGCAGGAAACGCGTTATAATTGTTATGCGTCTTTAAGCTTGGTACACAAGTCGGGGGCGCATTTTTTATGCCCCGAAAGGAACTGCTATGGAGAGCGAGAACCGCGTGGCGATAATATCCATGATAATCGAAAACGACAACAGTGTAGAACAGGTGAACCGCCTGCTGCACGAGTACGGCGCGATCATTCGCGGGCGCATGGGGATCCCCTACCGCGAGCGCGGCTTGAACATCATAAGCGTTGTCGTGGACGCGCCGCAGGACAGCATCTCCGCTCTGTCGGGGAAGCTGGGCAGGCTTTCCGGCGTGAAGTCCAAGGCTGTGTACGGCTGACAGTTTTTCCTAATTATCGGCAAAAAGCCGAAAGAAAGGAAGAATTTTTATGAAACTCAAAAAGATCATTGCAAGTGCCGTGGCGGCGCTGATGTGCGCGGCGACTTTCACCGCGTGCAGCGAAGGCGCGGGGAATTCAAATTCGAGCTCGTCATCAAGCGGTTCCTCGTCATCAAGTAAGCAGGAAAGCAGTTCGACAGGTGAGAAATTCTCACAGAGCTCGCCGCACAGTACTTCCGAAAGCAGTGTTCCGGAGACCTCCAAGCCCGATAAGGTGAGGGTAGTCGCTCTTAAGGGTCCGACCGCTATGGGCATGACCAAGATGATGAACGATCGCGACGAAGCTAAGGACGGGGAATTCGAGTTTGAGATACTCGCCGCTCCCGATGAGATCACACCAAAAATAGCTCAGGGCAATGTGGATATCGCGTGCGTTCCCGCAAACCTCGGCGCGGTGCTGTTCAACAAGACAGAGGGCAAGGTTAAGGCGGCGGCTGTCAATACGCTCGGCGTTTTGTACATCTGCGAGAACGGCGATACCGTAAAGTCCATTGAAGACCTCAAGGGCAAGACGATCTATTCCGCGGGCAAGGGCTCCACGCCCGAGTACGCGCTGAACTTCATCATTAAGAGCAGCGGTCTGGAAAACGATGTTACCATAGAGTGGAAGAGCGAGCACGCGGAGTGTCTGACGGCGCTTCTCGCGAATGATAACAGCGTGGCGATGCTGCCGCAGCCGTTCGTCACCACCGCGCAGACCAAGAATGAGGGCGTGCGCGTGGCGCTAGACCTCAACGACGAGTGGGATAAGCTCGGCGTGGACAGCTCGCTACTTACCGGTATCGTGATCGTCCGCAGCGAATTCGCGGAGCAGTATCCCGAGACCGTCAAGAGTTTCCTTGAGGAATACGGTGCGTCCGTGAAGTATGTAAACGAGAATGTGGACGAGGCAGCGGAGCTTGTGGGGAAATATGATATAGTTCCCGCGGCTGTGGCGAAAAAGGCGATCCCTAACTGCCATATCGTCTGCATTACGGGCAATGAGATGAAGGATATGCTCGGCGGCTATCTGAAAGTTCTCTTCGACAACGAGCCTAAGTCCGTGGGCGGCAAGATGCCTACCGATGAATTCTACTTTGTGGGATAATAATATTGAAAAAACGGCGGGACGGCATAATGTCTTCCCGCCTGTTTTTAAACAGGGGTGATGATATGAGCAGAGTGAAAAAAGCGGCATTGACGGCGGCTGCCGTGGTATTCTGGCTGCTGGTATGGCAGATCGCCGCGGTGTGCCTCAACAACAAAATACTGCTCGTCTCTCCCGTTGACGTGGCGGGGCGGCTCGTTCGGCTTATCCCCATGGGGGAGTTTTGGGAAAGTATCCTGTTTTCCGCGGGAAGAATTCTCTTGGGCTTCGCTCTGGGAATGACCGTCGGGTGCTTGCTGGCGTGGGCTTCGGGAAAGGTGAAGTTCATCAGGATATTGTTCTCGCCGCTCGTGTCGGTGATGAAGTCGATTCCCGTGGCTTCGTTTACTATACTCGCACTTATCTGGATAGGTTCGCGGGATCTGTCGGTGCTGGTGTCGTTCCTTATCTGTGTGCCGATCGTTTATTCAAATATGCTCGAGGGGATAGACAGTCTCGACCCTAAATTGAAGGAAATGTCGAAGATCTTCCGCATACCCGTGTGGAAGCGGTTTACGGGGGTGTATCTCTCGCAGCTGCTGCCGTATTTCCGCTCGGCGGTGCGGCTGGCGATCGGACTTTGCTGGAAGTCGGGCGTGGCGGCGGAGGTCATCGGCATACCGAGCGGCTCCATCGGCGAAAAGCTGTTCG
>CAYPWI010000368.1:0-2892 GCA_964414395.1 uncultured Ruminococcus sp. | reverse complement strand
CGACATTGTAGCCGTAGCCCTGCTGCCCGAACCCGCCGAAGCAGTTCAGATCCTGTCTGATCTGCGACGCGGTGAGCCTCATTCGCTCGGATAATTCACGGGAAGAGATCTTCTCCGTGCCCTCGCGCTGAAGTTCCTCCAGAAATCGGTTATAGCGCGGCAAACGCCGTATAACGGATTTGGAGATGTTTTTTCCTTGCATAAGTGATCACTCCGGTTTAGATATGTTTACGCCATAAGTTTTTCAAGTCTCTTATTGATCTCGATAAGGAATGTCTCGGTGTCGACTACGCGCTTGTTCTCAAGCTTGCTCATCGCCGCGAGGTTCTTATCCATGATCCCGTCTTCCATTGTTTGGACAGACGCTTTTTCGAGCTTGTCGGCGTATTCGCACAGCGCGGGGATATCGTCCAGTTCGCCGCGCTTTCTTAAAGCTCCGCTCCACGCGAATATGGTCGCTATGGGGTTGGTTGAAGTCTTCTCGCCTCTCAGATGAGCGTAGTAGTGGCGCGTTACCGTGCCGTGCGCCGCCTCGTACTCGTACTTCCCGTCGGGCGATACGAGAACGCTCGTCATAAGTCCCAGCGAGCCGAACGCGGTCGCCAGCATATCGGACATAACGTCGCCGTCGTAGTTCTTGCAAGCCCAGATAAAGCCGCCTTCGGAGCGGATAACGCGCGCCACAACGTCGTCTATCAGTGTGTAGAAGTACTCGATGCCCGCCGCTTCGAACTTCGCCTTGTACTCGTTCTCGTAGATCTCCGCGAAGATATCCTTGAAGCGGTGATCGTAGGTCTTTGAGATCGTGTCCTTGGACGCGAACCACAGTGTTTCCTTAGCGTCCAGCGCGTAGTTGAAGCAGGCTCTCGCGAAGCTCTCTATCGACTTGTCAAGATTGTGAACGCCCTGAACTATGCCGTCCGAGGTCTTGAACTCGTGAATGAGCGCGCGGGTCTCCTTGCCGTCCTTGTCGGTGATGACAAGCTCCGCCTTTGAACCCTGCGGCGCTTTAAGCTCGGTGTTCTTGTAGATATCGCCGTAAGCGTGACGGGCGATAGTGATCGGCTTTGTCCAGGTGGGGATATACGGTGTGATTCCCTTGACGAGAATGGGCTTTCTGAACACCGTGCCGTCGAGAATGGCTCTTATTGTGCCGTTCGGGGACTTCCACATCTCCTTGAGCTTGTATTCCTCGACGCGCTGGGCGTTCGGGGTAATAGTCGCGCACTTTACCGCTACGCCGTATTTCTTGGTGGCGTTCGCGGAATCGATCGTCACCTGATCGTTGGTCTCGTTGCGGTGAACGAGACCCAGATCGTAGTAATCGGTCTTTAAGTCTATGTACGGATATATCAGAATATCCTTGATCATCTGCCAGATGATGCGGGTCATCTAGTCGCCGTCCATCTCAACAAGCGGCGTGGTCATTTGAATTTTTGCCATTGTAATTCTCCTTGTCTTGATTTATTTTTGGGTTTCAATTTTTTCAAAGAACTTGCGAAGTACAGGAATGTCATTAGAAGCTGTATTCCAGATCTCTTCGACGTTCATTCCGAGGTAATTATGAGCAAACCAATTTCTCATATCCTTTATTATCCTCCATGGAATATCAGTATGAGAAGCTCTGAAATCATCGCTTAAATGGCTTGAAAGCTCACCGATCTGAAAAATCTGCATACTTATGGTATCGCGGAATACATAATCATTTAAAAAAGTTTCATGATTTCTTCCGAAACGTTCCATGGTTTCGTCAACTCTATTGCAATACATGAGCATTTTGTGAATAATAGAGATGTCACGTCCATTATCTACGATCATACGAGCCTCCTTCTATCAAGCTCAACCTCTTGGGCAAATCGATCGCCATAATAAGTTCCGCGCTCCTGTTCGAGTGTGCCCAATGTCACCATATCGACTTTTTTTTCAAGAGCATCGCAAAAATCAACGTGAACTCCGCTGAGCCAAAATAGGCCGTGTGCTTCATTACCGTAATCGATCAGCAGATCGATGTCGCTATCCTCGTTCGCCTCGCCGCGAGCGTAGGAGCCGAAGAGCCATACATTTCTCAGCCCGTATTTTTCGGCGATAGGGCGCACCTTGTCGGCTATTTCCTCAAAAGTGTAAACGGACATACAAACCCCTCCTTTCCCTCGGGTCGAACGAACAGATCTCATTGATCGCAGGGGTGCATTGAATTCATATTCTCGACGGTGGACTTGAACAGTTCCTCGGTGAAATTCAACCGCATAAGCTTGTCGCCCTGCGCCGCGAAATAGGCGGTCGTCTTGTCGGTGATGAGCTTGTAGAGCGCCTCTATGCCGTGATCCTCGATCATAAATATATAGCCGAACTCGACCTTGGTTCCCGCGAGATCGTCGAAGTCCTTGCCGGGAGCTAAGAGCCCCAGCGCGGTATCCGCGAGGTTTTCCTTAAGCTCGCGGTTATTCATTTCGTTGGTCTCATGCGGTGTTTCCGGTTTTTTCTTCTTGCCGAATAATCCCATGGTGTTCTCCTTAAAATCTCACGATCTTGTGACCGTTGTTTTCGGCGAGCTTCTGCACCTGCGGCAGGATCTCGCCGCTCAGTATTACCAGCGGGTAGCTGTCGGAGTCAATGTCAAAATAGCACACCGCCGCGGTATCTCCGAGGGCGCTGTTTATCTGCGCGCCCCACTTTTCGGCGCTTTCGTTCTCATCGAATTTTATGCTCTCGACGGCTTCCTTTATCTTGTCATAGGAATTTATCCTTGACAGCGCGTTGAGAAAGTCCTCAAGCTCGCACTTGTAGTCCACCTCGAACACGAATTCCTTGGCGGCTAACTCGTCAACCAGCGAGACCCAGAACAGCTTTTCGTTCTCGACCATGCCTATGACGAGATTACGCGCGTCAAAG
>CAYPWI010000367.1:0-2903 GCA_964414395.1 uncultured Ruminococcus sp. | reverse complement strand
CGTTGAGATGATGGGGCTCATCGGTATGGGCAATAACCCCATGGTCGGCGCTACGGTCGCTTGCGCGGTAGCCGTTGAGGAAGCTATGAAGGGCTGATAAATCCCGCTGCTGAGCCAAACGCGGATCTCGGGTAATGTTCCGAGATCTAGCGGCGATAAATCGAAAACAAAAAAATCTCGCCCACCGCCCACCATTCGCCCACCGAATTTCTATCCGGTGGGTGGAATGTGTGGGAACGGTGGGCGGAATTTTGTACAGAATACTTCAATAAATAATGCGCCGTATCGTTGAGTGATACGGCGTATTGTTTTATTTGTACGGGATCGCCATTAGTCTTCCGTCCTTGTCTGTGAAAATGTTTTACGACTTATTTCGGATAAAAATTCCGCCGATCATTCCTGACCGGCGGTGAAGTTGTTCAATTTGAGTATCTGCGAATGAATGTGAAAAGTTTTTCTTTGGTCACTCGCCGCCGAATTACGAAGCGGAAGCCTTAATGATCGCCGCTTTGCAGCAGTCTCAATGTTGTGTTTTTGCCGATTTTCAGCGTGGGGCAGACCTCTTTCAATGTTAGTATATCCGGGATGGTGTTTAGCATTGATTTGCTCCTTTTTGGGTTATTTAAAACCTTGTTGGAGCAAGACAGAGCCATGCTTTTTCTGCTTTCAAATCGTGAACTTAGTTGTTAAAAGGTATATAGCACGATCTGAATGGTTCATCAAGATCCACGTTATCTGTAAAATCACTAGTGCCGCTGTTTTGGGGCAAAATATCTATTTTACCCTCTATTGTGACCATATATCCCGCATCATCGTCATTGTAATAAATAGCCTTGACCTTATTGCCGAATTCTGATCTAAGCTCTTCAAGTGTGTAACTGCTTTTGCCGGGTATGACCATCTCTATAGGACACCACATAGCGTTCGGCGGTTCATCTAAATCTTGCTCACCGTACCAACTCTTATATAGTAATATATTAAACGTCCCATTTTTCCCAATGTATGTTATCTCATAAGATCTTGATTTCTCTGAATAACCATTTAACGAGTGATTGAGCAATTCCCTTACAGGAGTAGCGCTTATCTTGGTGATATCGGTGTAGTCTAAGTATGGAACAGCAGGAGCTTTGGACTCATTGATGCCGCCTTGTTGCGCAGAACTTTTGCCTACACCTTTTTTCATATAGTTCATTTCAAGAATGTCAGAGACCCATTGAGCATCGGATAATGTCATCTCTTTGTCATTTAACGTTGACAAATTGTAAATTATATACAAACCTTCGTCATTCCCGTATTTCCCTATCAGAAGGTGAACTTTAAAAGACTCTATACCGTTTGCTTTAACAGTGCCGTCAACCGCAAGTGCGGGCTGGTGATCTTCGGGGTCGGGATCATCAACGAAATCCGGTACCCACGATGAAGTGTAATACTTTGGATTGTCAATGCTTGCATCGATAAGCTGTCCGACAGTAGCATAATCAATTCCTTCAAAATAACCATCTCTGAAATTTTTAGTTCTTTCATGTGCCACAATTTTTCCGATAATTACAATGCAGACGATCATGAGTACGCCTAAGACCAGATATTTTATTACCTTGCTTTTAACGCTACTTCGCCTCGGCTCTTCCGCGATCATAGCGGCTGCAGGCTGCGCTTGGGGAGTTTGAGTAGGAGCGTATGGCGTGGTGATGGACTGCACGGGGAATGCCGGCTTTTTTTCCTGCTTTGAAAGATCGACTACCGTAGCAGGTGGTTCGAGCTTTACTCCCGCAAAAAGCATCAGCTTTTCGTATTCCTTCGTGCCTTTGTTTTTGTTCTGCCTGATGACCTTTTCGCAGCACTCTATCAGCTCATCCGCATCGACGAAACCTTTAATATATCCCAGAAGCTGTTTGGCTCTTTCAAAATCGTCATTTCTTACCGCGTCCTTCGCCTTACAGTAATAGTCGAGCGCGCCCGATTCCAGATAATCCGCCAATTCCGCCGAATCTTTATATTCGGGAATGGAACGCAGCATCATTATGATATCCATGATCTCGGGATCGGTCAGAGAGCCGTCGATCATAACGACACAGCGGAAATAGATTTCCTCATTGCATCTGTTTATCAGTTCGTCGGAACCTCTGAAGGGGTTCATTGACAACAGCTGTTCCTTGATCTTTATATAGTCTTTGACATTCGTTGCCGCTTCGATATCCCGCAGACTGTTAGAATAGGCTCGCGCCGCTCTGAGATTATCCGCGTTATTACATTCCAAGAGAAGCTTATCCGAATCCTTATATCCCTTGATCTTTTCAAACAGCTCCGCCGCCGCTTTGTAATCCTCCAGGAAAACAGCGTACTTGAGCTTTTCGGATGCGTCTTTGTAGATCCCTTCACATTGAGAGTTTCTCAGCTGCTCCTTGATCGCGGTATTGTAACCCTCAAGCTCAGCTTTCAGGCGATCATCTCCGAAACGAATGGCTTTTTTATAATTTTTTTTATCGTCCAGTCCTTTCGTGGCATAAGTTTCTCAATGCCGCGCAGCAGATCCTGCACCGCACCCAGCTTGCCCATGTCCTGCGCTTGAAGCTTTGCAAATTCTTTGGGCATATCATAAGCGTCGATGTTCTTGTAGCAAGGAATAAGATGCTTGGTCTTGTCCTGCGTCATCAATTTCAGAAAGCGGCTCCACTCGTTCTTTACCCAGACTGCGTTGTAATACTCGAAGTCTGTGCCGAACGCCAGCATGATCTTTGCGCTGTTGAGGGCGGCGAATATGTACGGTTCATATTCTTGACCGAGTTTGTCTTCAAGGGAAATTCGGGAGAAGAACACGCGATATCCTTTCTCGGTCAGCGCATCGTAAACATCCTGTGCAAGAACGCTGTCTAAGGTTCGGGAACCGTTCTCGTCGGTTTCCT
>CAYPWI010000366.1:1476-2906 GCA_964414395.1 uncultured Ruminococcus sp. | reverse complement strand
TTATGCAGCTGGGATTTGTTTCCAAGACCCCCCGCGGAAGAACGGCGACGGCGCTTGCTTACAAGCATCTGGGTATAGCCTACGGAAACGCGGACGGGCAGACCACGCTCGACGATCTGTAAGGAGATAATATTATGATATTGGAGACCGAAAGGCTGCTGCTTCGCCCGTGGAATGACGAAGACGCGGCTGATCTGTATGAATTCGCTAAGGATCCCGACATAGGACCTATCGCGGGCTGGACTCCACACAAAAACGTTGAGGAAAGTCTTGAGATAATTCACACCGTGTTCAATTCGCCTAATACCTTCGCGGTCGTTCCGAAAAGGGAGATGCGCGCGGTCGGCTCGATAGCGCTTATGATGGGAGAGACGAGTAATCTGGGGCTTCCCGAGGACGAGGCTGAGATCGGATATTGGATAGGCAAGCCGTTCTGGGGGAAGGGACTTATTCCCGAAGCTGTTCGTGAAATGATCCGATACGGATTTAATGTGCTTGAACCGAAACGCATCTGGTGCGGTTATTTCGATGGGAACGAAAAATCAAAGCGTGTTCAGGAAAAATGCGGTTTTAAATATCATCACACCAATGAAAACATATTTTGGAAAGTAACAGGCGATATTCGGACAGAGCACGTGAGCGTTATTGAAAACCCGCGGTTTGATCTGTAATTATTCCGGGAAGGGAGCCTATCTATGAGTAATTTTATCGGATACAAGACCCAACAGCTTAATCTGAGCAACGGACTTACCGATGTTTTCCTGAACGTCCTTATACTGAGTGGGACGCGGCTTGCGACCAACGACTCCGAAAGGCGAATGATCGTCTGGCTTGCCGAAAAGGATCAGAACAAGCGCGGTATGGGGACGGTCGGCTTCGATATCGGCGAGATGCCGTGGGATCCGCAAAAATTCCGTGAATGTAAGTCATTCCTTCTCAATACGATACAAGCCGCCGAGGACAAGCTCGGATGGGAGACGCTCGATTATAAGCCCAATACAAACCTTCTGCTTCCCGCATTGAAGCAGTTCTATGAAATGGTGTCATCGTTTGATAAAGCCGATATATTCCCCGGGGCGCTCAACGAATGGCTCGAAAACGCCGAGGAAGATGACCCGGTTTTGTGCGGATTTCCAAAGTGCGAGAAGCATGACGCGCTGCTGGGCTGCTTTGGCTGTCAGATATGCAATAACTGATCAGGAGAAGAACATGGAGAAAAAATTAAAGATAATCGTTGAAAACTGCCCTCAAAATCATAAGTGCCCTTCCGTGAGCGTCTGTCCCGTCGGGGCGCTTAGTCAGAATGGTTTTGAAGCACCAAAGGTGGATCATGACAAGTGTATACGCTGCGGCAAATGTTCAAACTTTTGTCCCAAAAAAGCGTTGGTATTGTAAGATCGGAATTTCGATAGATCGATCTATTCTTTTCA
>CAYPWI010000366.1:0-1466 GCA_964414395.1 uncultured Ruminococcus sp. | reverse complement strand
GTCCCGACTGCGGGGAAAAGCTTGTCTTAAAGCCTATCGGCGACGAGGGTGATGTTCCGTTCTGCGAAAAATGCTCCCGCCCGTGGTTCGATATGTTCTCGAGCGCGGTCATCGTGCTTATCGTCAACGAATACGGCGAGGCGGTGCTTCTAAAGCAGAACTATATGTCGGATAAGTATATGGTGCTGGTCTCGGGGTTCATAAAGCCCAGTGAGAGCGCCGAGGAGACCGCGCGGCGCGAGGTCATGGAGGAGGTCGGGCTGAAGCTTGACGATCTCAAGCTTATTTCCACATATTGGTTCGCTCAAAAGGATATGATGATGATCGGGTTTATCGCCCACGCCAAGAAAGCGGGATTGAAGCTTTCCGAAGAGGTGGACGAAGCGCGGTGGGTATCCGCGGAGGAAGCGATAAACTTAGTCCACCCGAAAGGCGCGGTGTCGCACTGCTTGCTGGATGAGTATCTAAAACGCGATATTTCGGAAAAATTCGTTGAGGAGTTAAAGCCTTTTAAATGGTTCGGGCACGGCGGCGAGTGCTCCGAGAAGTATCTGCTCGTGAAGTCCGTCTATGACGCTTATGACAATTGGAACGCCAACTATCTGAGCGTATGGGATCCGCAGATCGATGCTCTTGAAATGCTTGCCGAGGAAGTTATAGGTTCGGACGCGGTGGACGACATTTTTGAGGCCGTTTCGGCGGCTCTCGGGGAAGAGTTGTACAGCGCGTGGGGCGAGTTCCGCAAGCGAGCGGGTTTGGAAGAGGAAAACGCGCTCGACGATGAGATAGTCAATATGGTAAAGCGTGACCTTTGCTGGGCGGCGGTCGAGAGGGCTCTCGGAAAGATGGGATTTTTCACCGGGCTGCTTGATGTTTACAGAGACGGACATTTCCCGTGCGGCTGGGACGGCGATCGTCCTAACGGGCGCGCGGCGGTGATGTAATGAGGTTTATATGAGAATTTCCGACAAATGGCTCGATTATGAGCTTATAGACACCGCCGACGGTGAACGTCTTGAGCGTTGGGGCGATGTTACGCTTATCCGTCCCGACCCGCAGATAATCTGGAAGTGTGAGGGCGAAGCCTCGGAGTGGGCGAGTGCGCACGCGCGGTATATTCGTTCATCATCGGGCGGCGGCTCGTGGGAATACAGGAGAAAGCTTCCCGAAAGCTGGCAGATAGGTTATGGGGATCTGCGCTTTATGGTGAAGCCTACCGGATTCAAGCACACGGGATTATTCCCGGAGCAAGCGGTCAACTGGGACTATTGCGGCGAGCTTATCCGCACTGCGGGGAGACCTGTAAACGTACTCAATCTGTTTGCCTATACGGGCGGCGCTACCTTGGCGTGCGCGGCTGCGGGCGCGTCGGTATGTCACTGTGACGCTGTAAAGAATATGGTGGATTGGGCGCGCACCAACGCCAAGCTCTCAGGTCTTGACGATAAGCCTATCCGATGGATAGT
>CAYPWI010000365.1:0-2914 GCA_964414395.1 uncultured Ruminococcus sp. | reverse complement strand
TCAATCAGGAATTAGTATTAGAAAATTTTTCACATTATCTGTAAGATTTGTGTCTGCCATTACGTCAATATTTTTAGATAAACTCGAGCCTATCTAACTAATTCATTTCAGCAGGGAGTGGCGGCAATGTATGACGTTCAGGCTATAGAACGCAATAATTCGGCGGAAAAGACCGCAAAGCGCGAATTTTCGCCCGAAAATGAGGTGACGGAATTGACAGATACGGAGATCATCGCGCTATTCAATTCACGAGATGAAAAGGCGCTCTCGGAGGTCAGCGGTAAATACGGCGGGAGCTGTCTGCGCATAGCGGGCAACATTCTCAAAAACCACGAGGACGCGCAGGAGTGCGTGAACGATACATACTTAAAGGTCTGGGAGAGCATCCCGCCCGAGCGCCCCGACAGTCTCTCCGCGTATGTCGCTCAGGTGACACGCAACACCGCCATTGACCGCTATCGCGCGGATCGTTCGGAAAAGCGCGGGGGCGGCGAGATGCCGCTTATCCTGGACGAGCTCGCGGGCTGCATCTCCGACAAGGGGAGCATAGAAAAGACTGCCGAGGATCACGAGCTTCTCGACGTTATAAACGAATTCCTTGAGACGCTTTCCGCTGAGAGACGCATCGCGTTCGTTTCGAGGTATACACTCTGTGAAAGCGTGAAGTCCATAGCGCAGCGCCTGGGAGTTACGCAGAACAATGTCTCGGTAAATCTCAATCGAACGCGCAAAGCCCTTGTAGTATACCTGAAAAGAAAGGGGTTCGAGATATGAATAGCTATGATCTTTTAAACTTGCTTGGAAAGATCGACCGCAAATATTATGACGAAGCCCTCGGCGGCGACCCTCAGAAGCCGCTCAAAATAGATGTGAGCAGAAAGCCTGTTAAATGGTATCAAATAGCCGCGCCCCTTGCCGCGTGTCTGGTCGTCGCGGCGGGGATAATAATAGCGCCGCGAATTATCGATCATATACGGACAGCCGATCCCAACATCGTGATATCCGATCCCGATGTCTCGATATCCGAGCCGACATTTATTTCTGATCCCAAGAGCTATTACGACGATTACCCGCTGCTTGACTACACGGAGATCCCGCTTTACAATTCGTTTGACGAGGTGATCGATGTATCTCCGACCAACATGACTGTTTCCGTCACAAAATACGGCGATTATGACGTATGTATAAGCGCTGAAAATGTCTTTTTTATCGAATACCCTACCGATCATAGAGCGGTCTATGCCAAAAACATCTGTCTTAACCTTGTGAAGAACGGCGAGCGTATTTCTTACGCGAAGTTCCCCGATAAGAAAATACCGCCCTCCGAGGAAACAAATACCAAATACGACTATGAGGTATCTCCCTACAACGAACCGAAAAGCACGGTCAAGATCTATGAGCTGAACGGCATCAATGAACAGTACGGCTTCACCGCAGCGGCGGCGCTCCTCGGAGGCAGCGAGGAAGCGGGCGCGTTCTTCTTGATAAAGGACGAGAAGATAACGCTTCTGCACGGTACCGACATAGCGGGTGAGGACTCCGGCGCGCTCACCCTCTCGGAAGACCTGACCGCGGACGGCGTCCGTATCACAGATAACGGGAATGGGCGCGAATACCAATTCGATCTTGACACGTTCTCCGACATCACCGCCGATGTGCCGAACTATTCCACGCACCTCATCGATGCTACGACCGATATCGACGGAGAGATAGTAAAAGTGTATTGGGAATGGTTGTCCTCTGATGATTACTCCGCAGGCACCGAAAAGGACGCGCGGGACTTCAAAAACTACCTGAATGGGCTTGAAAAATTCTCGGTCGTGGTAGACCTCTATGATCCCGAAGACACAGAGAAGACCTTGACCGCTCGGCAGGTATCTGATATTATGGAGATGGTAACGACAGCCAAGCTCGTGACCTCAAAGTACGCGGAGCCATTCAGCGCGATTTCCGACAGAATAAATCTGTTGGACGAGAACGAAAAATGTATCGTCACGATAAATCTCCAAGGCAATCTGAGCGCGACCTACAATGACAAGACATTCTTTTTTGAAACGGAGGACGATCTTCGCCGTAAGCTTCATGATATCGTAGAAGTAGAATTCCCGGAGGATACGAGCCAACACCGGAATGAAGGCATCTCCGCTATTGGCAATGTCACCGCGGACGCGGAGGATATCCAAAACTGGAAGAACTTCATAAACAGCGCGCAGGTATCACGTATAGAGGTGAGTGACGATCTTAGCGAAAGATCCGCAGCTATAAGCGATATCCAAGGATTTATGAATATTCTGAGGGCTAACGAGCCAAAGATCCTGCCGGCAGATGAAAATCCTTGGTCGGGCAGTTCCCCTCTGGTCTTCCACGCGTTCGACCAGGACGGAAACAGTTTGTTCAGGCTGTCCTACTCCGCGGGCGGCTCGGGCTGGACAACCGTATTGTACAAAGATAAGGGGCTTTCCTACAGATTTATTGTGAGAGATGACAAAGCGTTCATGGACTATTTTGACGCGATAGAATATCAGCTTTATTAGGATCCGATCCTTTGATAAATAAACTGCCCGCCGCGGTTTTTCGATCGCGGCGGGCTTCTTGTTTTTGAGATAATACTATTTCACCATTAAAAGCGGAGTAGTCGGATAAGTCCCAAAGCGGCTTACGCCGCCTATATTTCGGATAAAGCGGTCGGTGATACGTTGGTCGTTGCCGAGAAAGATCTCACAACCGCTTTAGAGTACGAATAAATGCGGGGAGAGGGGGAAGAGGAAGCTCGGTCAAATATTGCAAATGGTCGCCGCAGCAAAAGCTTGTCAACATACGGACGACTTACGCCGCCTATATTTCGGATAAAGCAGTCGGTGATACATTGGTCATAATTGCGAAGGATAATAATATCGCTCACAGCTACGAAAAA
>CAYPWI010000364.1:0-2919 GCA_964414395.1 uncultured Ruminococcus sp. | reverse complement strand
ATGGATCAGAAGTACTTCAAGGATGATTCCATGAACATCAAGAAGTATATCGAGAGCGTTGCCAAGGCTCAGGGCTGCACCATCACCGTTGAGGAGTTCGTACGCTACGAGCGCGGCGAGGGCATCGAGAAGAAGGAAGAGAACTTCGCCGACGAAGTAGCTTCCATGATCAAGTAATTTTGTCATAAGTTAAGTATGAGCGGCTTTCCGGTTTTTGCGATCAGAAAGCCGCGTATACTTTTCAGAGGGAATTTACAGATGTTGAACTTTAAGGCAAGAAAGAGTGAACTGAATTCGATCCCGTCCGAGATGTTAAAGCCGCCGCGCGAGGTACACACAACTCCGCAAAAGCTTATGTACGGGTCGGAAGTCAATGTTCTTGAGAAGAATTCGGTCGTTAAACGGGAAAGGAAAAGGCTCGGCTTGGCGGATATGTTAAAACTAGCCGCGGGTGCTGTCGCGGTGACGGTAACTGTGGCGGTGATGACTCCAGCCCCCGTTTTGCCCGACGATCAGCCTAATATGTCCGATTATACATATACTATCCCGGTAAAAACTAGGACCGAGACATTGACAGAGGGTAGCTATGCGTTTGTTCTTGATCTCGATACCTTCGAAAAAAAGCAGGCATATTATAAATTGATAGCCGATTCCATCTTCCAATACCTTCAATTTTATAACGAGCGGGGAGAGGAGTTCGAGACCGATCCCGACCCGAATAAAATCATTTCTCCCTTGTTTTATTCCGAGAATGAAAACAGGGTGGTCGGAAACGGCGGCAGTGTGTATGAGAGACTGGAATTTCCGGGGCTTAAATTCTGTTCCGATATCGAGTTCAACGGTAGGCTTATCGATTGTTATGATTTTTTTCCGAATCAAATTGATAATAATGTTGATATGTCCCATCATGCGTCGTATGAGCTGAACGAGAAATTAGGCTGTAATGAATCTGAGGTAATGCCGGAAAATTATGGCAGCTTAACTTATGATGAGATACTTGATAAAATAACGCTGCTTTGCGACGAGTATTATTCGGAGCCGATACAGGATATAGTAACCGATTATATTTTTGAAAGCAGCTTGAACTATGATCGGATCGAAACTTTGTCGCAGCTGACCGTCTCGGAGGGCAGTGCCGATGTGGTTCTTCCCGAATTTCTTGACGTTGTCCGCGACGATAATATATACGGATACAAGACAGTAACGATCCCGAAAGGTACAGACTATTTCCTCGTTACAGGCAGCAATGAGTATCCTGTTGATAAACTTATGGGCAATAATTCGATAAGTATTAAACTCGATCGGAGCTCCGAACCTGTAACGATAAATTTTTTTTCCTTTTCGAAATATATTGGTGAGGGTAATATTGGTTCTTATACCAAGACTCGTCCCGGATATGATAACGTCATTGCAAACGGCGAGGGTTTTGGCTTCTCCCGGAGCGTAGTGTTTGAACCTAAGGATATCGGCGGCTCTGCGCATATATACTCCGAACTTGGTGTTCTCAGTGTCTCGTCCGATACCGATGCTATCATCGGCACCACTTCAAGAGTAATACCGATACGTGACGAATACTATCTTCATAGTTTGCTTGACGAGGGCATTTATTTCATAACCAATAACGGAGATCATGAGGTCATGGTCATCGGCGATCTGGTGACGGAGGATATGTATAGCGGGTACGCGGCAGAATTGACGAATTCAGGATTCCAGCGATTTGTCGATGATCTTAATATGCCTTTTCACTTTGCGTCACTTTTGCCGGGAGAAAGCTTGACGATCTCTGCGACCGGCAGCGCTACGACGCTTACAATGCCGAAATGCTGCTCGGTGACTGACAGCAGCGGGGCTTCATATTCTCCCACGGAATATCGGATAGACCTTAAAAATGGGAAAATCAAACAGGAGGACTGAAATGGAAAACAATATCGGAAACGCGGATAACATAAATGTTCGCGAAAGAATGACAGGCAGGAATTTATTGTCGGGCATTATCTGCCTTATCATCGCGGGTGTGATGATCTTAGTGGACAAGCTCCCGCTTATCGGCGCGGGAGATGGGGAGAATAAACTGAGCGTTACTCAGTGGCTGTCCTCGGTGGATGCCTCAATTGCAAGTCATCTTTGGCGGGCGGTCATTTCGGTGCTGCTCAGTATCGGCGTGTGCGTCGTTATCCGCTACATATTCGCGAAAATAAAGACGGCAGACCAGCGCCGCAATACTATCCTCAATATGCTTTACAGCGCGGCAAGTTATGTTTTCGTGATATTGGGCTTTATACTGGTGCTGGTGTCGTTTGACGTCGATGTGGTCGGCATAGGCGCTACTATAGGGATTTTGACGATCGTCCTCGGCTTTGGCGCTCAGGAGCTTATAGCCGATGTTTTCGCGGGGGTTTGTCTGCTGTTTGAGGATCAGTTCAATGTCGGAGATACCATCGTTGTGGATGATTTCCGCGGAACAGTGCTCCAGATAGGGTTCAGGACTACTACCATCAAGGATATCGGCGACAATATCAAGATCTTCAACAATTCCGATCTGCGCAATATAATCAACTGCTCTAAGCAGTCGTCTCTGGCGGTCTGCGATGTGGGCGTGGGATACAATTCCGATATCGAACAGGTGGAGAATGTGGTTGCGAGTTGCATTTCCGCGCTGAAAGCGGCAAGACCCGATATGTTCTCGGAGATCGAATATTGGGGCGTTGAAAACCTCAGCGACTACGCGATAATGCTCCGCGTTGTCGGTCATACGAGCGAGGATAAGATTTACGATGCCCGCAGAATCATCAACAGGGCATTGCTTGGTGCGTTCAAGGCGAACGGTATCACTATCCCGACAGTGGATGTACAAGATCATAGTGAGGAATAAGCTTCCTTTTTATAAAGCACAAGACGTTCTCCCATGAGCCGAAAGCC
>CAYPWI010000363.1:0-2922 GCA_964414395.1 uncultured Ruminococcus sp. | reverse complement strand
TTCAAAGCTACCGTCGGAATACACGCACAAGACCTCATCCTCGCGCGGCGTATCCCTGTAGACTATACCGTTTCGTATAACGATCCCCGCCTCACGGGTGCCGTAGTAATCTCCGTTAATTGCAAATATCGCGTTATGCGCCGCCGCGATCTGAGAAGTTTTCGCAGTGATGTTTTTCCCGTAGCTGTCATACGCAAACGCCGTTTTAAGATACTGTGCCGAGCTTAACTTTATATCCGCAACATAAACCTTGGTATCTTTTATCCTGTATTGCGATAACGAAATGCTGATGTTATCGTCCCGGAAATTGTTTTCATCCGGAAATCCGCTGTTTTGGGGAACCTCCGATTCGGAGAAATTTTCAACTTCGATTCCCGTAGAACTGTTTTTGGGTATCGATGATAACGAGGAACTTTCCGAAGAATTTGATGGAACGCCGGGCGGCTCGGAAGCCGCATTAACCTCGAAATTGCCAGAAGACGGGGAACTAAACATCGCCATATTCATCTCCGAAGCGTCTGTCTGATAAGTCCGTGATATCACAAATGTATCCAAGGTAATGTAAACCGTAAACGCCAGCAGACCCAGCGTGTAAAAAAACGCCCACTTATGATTTTTCATCATTATCCCCTTTTAAATATCACCTTGCGCCGAACAGGACGGCTTGCAGTTAGCATAGATACCCCGAAAGTTTGTGTGCCTATTCTTTGTTTTATACGAGCCATTTTTTGACGCTGAGTTTTTTTCAAGTGCGAATGCAAAAACCGGTCTCTTAAGTACTACAGATGATTAGCCGGCGAATATACTGATAAACGCCTGTTCATTGACCCTCATTCTAGCTACAAATCCGGCATAATCGCAAACATCCATTGGGATTTTCAAGCCATGCTTTGTTATACTGATATCATCACGCGGCGTGACATTTGCCTCATAAGTCGAGCCGCGATTCATCCACAGCTGCAGGTCATCTGACCCTTCCGCTTCGGGATAAAGGTAGTAGCCTGCCTTTGCATCGAATCGGAACATATAAGCCAGCACCTGCAAATAATCCCTGTTTCCGATATTGTCGATCGGCTTATATTTTGCATCCGCGATGATCCTCTTTTCATTATCCCGGCTGATAAAATCGGGATAAATCAAACCTATATTCCCGCCAAACAGACGCTGGGCTCCTTTCCCGCCCTTGTTCATCGGATGGTAAAAAGCATCCTCAATAAGCAGATTCACATACTCTTCCCACAGCCAGGCGCCGTCAAACAATACTCCGTATATCTGCTTTGACCCGAAGCCGATCTGATGTTTCTGATGTCGGAGGATCAGAAGGCACAATCTTTGAAGCGCAAGATACTCTCTGAAATACGCATGGCGAACAGCATTCTTTTTATTCTGTTCAATGATGCGCTGCCTATCATACGGCTCATAACCTGGTGTCGCGTCAATAACTAGCTTGACCTCGTCCTTGACCCTTATGAGCAGATTATTTCCGTAGGGCTTTCTTTTTATGAATTCTATGGTATGACGCACCAATTCCGTCAAGCTGTTATCGTAAGAAAACTCACGCTGGCTGTATGCTACATTCCCGGTAAAAGGTGTGTTTTTCTCGATATGTCTTGCAATATCAATTGTTCCCTTTACATTTCCATCGTTGTATCTGTGGCGAATATACTTCTTAAACAGTCCTTTTCGCATCGCCGTTTTGAGATAATACGGGAACAGGAAAAGCAAGAAGTTAAAAAGCCTGTTATCCTGATCGGCATCGGATCTCATGTCCATAATGTTCGGGAAATCTAGGACACGATCAAGAAGATACTCAAAAAAGAGATCCTCTTTCTCTCCGCTAAAACGCGACTCAATAATGAGCCTCTCATCCCCACAGCCAAGAAAACCCATTACATTGCCGCATCGAAATGTGTCATTAACGCTTTGGATTATCATCTGATCCCGTGTTATGCCCTCGGCATCTTTTACGAGTTCGGGGAATATGAACACGCCTTCACGCTCAAGCTGTTCCAATGTCTTATCAGCGATCTTGCCTATGAGAGTACTGATATCGGAATAGTTTTCTTTTTTCAGTTGTGAATTATCCTTGATCCTGAGCAGCTTCATTCGTATCACCTTTGACAGATTTTTGATAACCATAGGCTTTGGCAAATCTGTTCATTATCTCTTCCTCATCGTACATTCCCTGGATATATTCCTGCAAAAGCGGCTGTAAGTAATCCGTCCAAAGCTGGTCAAAATCAAGAGTCTTCAGCTTCAAGAAATATGATGCGCCGATCTGGTAGTTCTCGTTCAAGTCTTCGACACCGGCGACCTCCTTATTGAGCGCGGTCATCCTCCTGATAGCCTCCGCTTCCAGTTCCTCATTTTCCAATAAAGCAAGCATTTCAAGGCGTTCATCTGCTCGAAGTTCCACAAAGCGGAAACGTCTGCGCATGGCAAAATCAAAACTGTCCACAGAACGGTCAATATCGTTCATAGTGCCAATGATATAGACATTTTCCGGGATATAGAATTTCTCGTTAGGGTCGGAATGCATATTGGAATACTGTGTGGAGATCTCACCGGCTCTGCCGCGATAACCGGGGTCAATTGCGAAGAACAGTTCGCCGAATATTTTTGAGATCTCACCGCGATTTATCTCATCAATGATGAAGATGTATTTTTTCAGTTCTTCGTGCTTTGCCTTAACTTTAGAGACAGCGTTTTTCTTTGCACGAATTGCATTGTAGATCGCAAAGTCGTAGGAATAAGCCTGTGTTGCAAACGCTTTTCCGAAGAAAGTTGTAATGTCTTTTATCTTGTCGAACTTTTGCCCCGACTCCAGCATCTTTCTTATCTCATCCAAGTTCAGAGTAAGCCTGTTAACGGTAGCATTTCCCGGAATAGAAACAATGATGTGCTTATCATCCACGGAGGTGA
>CAYPWI010000362.1:0-2929 GCA_964414395.1 uncultured Ruminococcus sp. | reverse complement strand
TCGGGAGAGGGCACCGCCGCGCCAAGCTCCCATTTGGAAACCGCCTGACGGGAGACGTTCAGCTTCTCGGCAAGCTCCTCCTGTGACATTCCGCTCTTTCGGCGAAGTTCTCTTATCTTTTCACTCAAAGCTTGATCGTTTTCCATTTGCTCACCTCGTTTTTTACCGATCACCTGCGAAGGGATCGGTTTGGTTACGCTTTTATCTTAGCATATCCCCCGAAAAAAGTCTGCATACGCGGGCTTGAAGTTTGTAAACCGGTGGTTGCGTTGGCTCTGCGGCGCGGTTTATGAGATATAAATATCCGCCGCGAGGAATTCACGGCGGATAAATATTATACTATATCGTTCGCGTCGAACGGGTCTCCGCACTCGGGGCAGAACTTGGGAGGGTTCGTCGGATCCTCGGGCTCCCAGCCGCACTTATCGCACTTATAGAGCGGAACTCCCGCGGGCTTGGGCTTGCCGCAGCTCGTGCAGAACTTGCCTTGATTGGACGCGCCGCACGAACAGGTCCACGAGCCGCCCTTCTCGGGCTTCTTCGCGCCGCAGCTCATACAGAAGTTTCCTGTGTTAGTCTGACCGCAGCTGCACTTCCAGGAATTCGCCGCGTTCTGCTGCTGAGAGGCTTGCTGCTGTGCCGCAGCCTGTTGAGCCGCCGCGTTCTGAGCCGCCATTCCGTAAAGATTTCCGGCGTTGATGCCGCCCGCCTGCTGTGCCATATTCATTCCGTAGAAGCCCATAGCGGCTCCCCCGGCGTTGCCCGCGGCGGTCTTCATAGCCTCGCCCTGTGCCTGGGTGAGATGCGCCGCCGCCATTCCGGGATCGCGCATAACGGCTGTTCTCTGGAGATCCTTGATAAGATCCTGGTCTTCCTTGGACATGGAAACGGGGTTGAGGTTGAAGGACGAGAGCGTGATACCGCGAAGGTCGCCCCACTTCTTGGAGAGTATCTCGCTCAGCGCGTCGCAGATCTCCATGGTATGAGAAGGCAAGCTGCTCGGACGAACGCCCTGATCGGAGATCTTCCCCAAAGCGGGCTGCAACGCCGTCACGATCTCGCTTTTCAGCATGGAATCGATCTTAGATGTGGGGAATGTATCCTCGAAATTCGCGCAAACATTGGTATAGAACAGCACGGGATTTGAAATTCTGTAGGAATACTCGCCGTTGCAGCGAAGCTCTACGTCCACATCAAGCCCGATGTTTCTGTCAACCACTCTGAACGGGATAGGCGTCGCCGTGCCGTAGCGGTTGCCCATGACTTCCTTGGTGTTTATGTAGTAAACACGCTGATCTGTCGCCGCCTGACCGCCGAACGTGAAGCGCTTGCCGATCTCACTGAACGTCGCCTTGATGCTGTCGCCGAGATTGCCGCTGAAAATGCTCGGCTGTGTGGAACTGTCGTAAACGAACTCACCCGGCTCCGCGCAGACCTCGGCGACCTTGCCGCCGTCCACGATAAGCGCGCACTGCCCGTCATTTACGCTTATTATAGAACCATTGGTAATGATGTTGTCCGAACCCTTGGTATTGGAGGATTTTCCCCCCGTGCGCTTATGCGCCTTCACGGCGAGTATCCCGTCACGGAAAGCATCCACGTAAAAATAGTCGCGCCAGGAATCCGCGAGAACGCCCGATAAAGCGCCAATGCCGGCTTTAAGTAATCCCATATCAAAAATCTCCTTTATAAAAAATAAGTAACATACGCTGATTATATTGTACAATATTTTGTGTCTTTTGTCAATAGATAATTAAAATAAAAAGCGTGGGATCGCTCCCGCGCTTTGATATTCAGACTAAACTCAGTCAAGGAACAGGTGTCTGGGCAGACCGTCTACCATAAACGGCGACAGCTCGCCGATGATCAGCGGACGCGCGTACTCGTCGAATTCCTTGGAGATGTAAGTATTGTCATTCGTCAGCCACTCAAGAGGAACGGACTTCACGGCATTGGCTACCGCGGAGGTCGGGCAGGAAGAAGTTTTCAGCTGATAGGGGCTGTTGGAAATCCTCTCGAATGTGATCATACGACCCGTCTCGCCGTTGAGCGACAACTGAACGCCGTCCGCGCCCGCGGTGAACGCCTCGGTGATATCGCGGCGCGATACAAGGTGCGACGCGCATCTTTGGAGCGTCGAGAATACGATACCTCTGGACTTCACACCGAGCTCCGCTCCGATAAAGTCGGCGAGATACAGCGCGGTACCGCCCAGCATCTTGTGACCGAACGCGTCTTCGCTTACGGACTTTCTGTTCGCCTCGCATACATACTTGCCGTCGGCGGTCTTGATACCCTCGGAGACCGCGATGGTGATGACCTTCTTTTCTCTGCGGATCTCATTGAGTTTGTTCACGAAAATATCATAATCGAACACGGTCTCGGGCAGGCAGATCATATCGGGACCGGTGCAGTCCTCCGAGCGGGAGAGAGTCGCCGCGCAGGTGAGCCAGCCCGCGTCGCGTCCCATTATCTCAACGATGTTTATCGACTCGTTGGGATAGGTATTCGCGTCGCGGATTATCTCCTTCATAGCGGCAGCTATATACTTCGCCGCGCTGCCGTAGCCGGGCGTGTGATCGGTCATGGTAAGGTCGTTGTCTATGGTCTTGGGCACGCCGATAAAGGTGATATCGCTGTTGATGATAGAAGCGTATCTCGACAGCTTGTCAATGGTGTCCATGGAGTCGTTGCCGCCGATGTAGAAGAAGTGTTTTATCTCCATTTTCTCAAGGATATTGAAGATCTTTTTATAAGTGTCCTCATCCTTTTCGTAATCGGGAAGCTTATAACGGCAAGTGCCGAGGAAGGACGAAGGGGTGCGCTTGAGAAGCTCTATATCAAGATCGTTCTTGACATAATCCGACATCTCGATGTAACGCTCGTTCAGCAATCCCTCAATACCGTTGCGCATACCGTAAACGTGAGG
>CAYPWI010000361.1:1128-2943 GCA_964414395.1 uncultured Ruminococcus sp. | reverse complement strand
AGTCAACATCGCAGCACTCTTCCCCGTCCGGGTCGATCATCTCGTAGATTGAGACGAGATGCGGGTCATAGTTCAGCGGCTGAGAAAAATCTCCGACCATAACGTCACTCGGTCCGCCCCAATAACAGCCCTCATAAGCGATAAGATCGGTATTCTTATCGTAGAATACATTAGTCACAATAAACGACTCTCCGAATGTCCATTCCGCGTCGTGCTGATGACCCTCGGGTATATAATGATACACTTCACCGCTGCCTAGATCAAGATAGCTTATGCCGTACAGATCAATGTGAAATGGAAAATATCTACGCCCATTACTGTGCGTGAAAATGTCAAAGAACGCTTTCGGGTTGCTGTTGTCGCTGTCCGCCCAGCAGAAAATAGAAACGCCGTCCTTGAAAAGTTCGCATCTGCGTAGACTTGCCTTATTGATCTGATACTGCGGAGATCTTTCCTCGATATCGGCGTAGCTTTTCACATTCACCGAATAACCGTCCGAAAGATCGGTGGTCTCTTCGTCCCTGAAATATTCCGTGCTCTCAACATACTTGATCTTCTCAAGATCTTTCAGCCAAGCGTCATACATATTGCGGTAAGACATTCCGCGGTACTTCATCAGAGTGAACCAGAGCTGTTTCGCGGGGAATGAAAGCTCCCGGCGCTCACCGTTAAACGAATAAACGATCTTAACGGAATACTTCTTGTCTTTATCATCAGAGGGTATTTCCGAGAGTTGAAAATCTTCGATCACCGCCTCGGGCATTTTCCCGGGATTGGTGAATTCTCCTTTATACAAGTCCGCGCCGAAGCTGAAATACGGAATATCATCATTGTCGGCGAATTTGCCTTCCATTCCGAAACCCGTGTAAATGCCGTCGTCTGTCACCCAAACCCAATTTTCGGCGACAACGCTGTTTCTAAAATCGTATTCCCGAAATCGTTCTATATCAAACATTCTTACTCCATATCCGCGAGATCATCCTCAACCGGGGCGAGATCGCGGTCGTCCTCGGACGAGGTTATAAGCTTTTCGGGAACCAGCCAATCGCCTGTCAGTCGGCACATAAGACGCGCGTCGATGTACGCCTGCGGTAAAGTCAGTATCGTCTGCCCCTGATAGCTTCCCGAACGCGTTAGCTCCACTACCAGCGCCACGTCGGGCGTTGACTCATCGCAAAGTGCCAGCGGCAGCATAAGCGACATTGTATCGCGCTTGGGGAAATACGAAGGCACGGCGGTCTTGTAGTTCCAGCGAACGCGCTTTCTCGCAAGCTCTATGGAATCCTTTATGCGGTTCTGGATACGCAAAAACAGGCGGTTGTTCTCAAAGATGATATTCTTGAGATCGTTGTAAAGCGAGGTCTTCATATATTTATCGGGACATTCGCGGATCTTTTCCACAAGCTCCCTTACGTCGGGATAGTCAAAGAACTGATCGTACAGGAACTGGATAGGCAGCCGCTTTATATTATCGATGATGATATGCTCGAAATCGGTGTGGAGCTGCTTGGTGTGATCGAAAAACAGATCCTTGTTATGCTTGAAATATGACGGAGGCATCGGCAGAGGGTTGAAATAGTTTACCAGCTGCTTGCCGAGCCCGCCCGAAGCCGCCGTGCAGAACCCCGAAAATCTCCATTCGGTGTCGCTGCTCCCGTCGTTCGGCATAAAGCAGGCATAGATATCATCGTAATGATTGTCCGCAAGACCCGTATTGAACGCCGCGAACTGCTTGTCACTCGAGATACAGATCTTGTTCTCACGCACCAGGCGGCTGAATGTATACTTGATATACTGCTGTAGTATCTGATATCT
>CAYPWI010000361.1:0-1118 GCA_964414395.1 uncultured Ruminococcus sp. | reverse complement strand
TCTGAGATTGGGACCGTCGACAAAATCCCATTGCTCGTCAACAGCCTTATTGGCAAGCTCTGAGAGGAAACTCGACCAGCTGCCGAGAAACGCAAAGTTCTCAAGCTGCTTTCCCGGATCGCCCGAAAAGCCGTTTCTCTCGCGGACTATCGTATCCACATAATACAAAAACCAGCCCTTCCCCTCATACGTGCTGGGCTTGAGCGTCAGCTCCACAGGGGAACCGTCGTCCTTTTGTATGCTTATCGGAAAGATTATCTTGGAATCATAGCACTTGACCGTTTTGCTCCGCCGAGCCGTGTCATAATCGCTGTTGAGCGTATCTATAAGACGGTAGTAGTCGGTAGGTTCGCCTTTTTCCGACGCGAAGCTCTCTAAGATCGCCATTGGCTTTGCGGGGAGATTGCAGAAATCCGACAGCCGCCCCGTGGGAACAGCGCCCTCGGGCTCGGGAGCCCTGTACTGAGGCGCTTCGCGGAATGTTTTTTCGGCGGGCTGAACCGGACTTAAAGGAGCGCCCTGTTCGGCGTGGATAGTCACCATGATCTGCGGCACTCCGCCGAGGATCTCCTCCTCCATCTCAAGAAATCCCATATCCGCGAGGAAGTCCTTCATCTTATAATAGCCGTATCTCAGGCGGTCTATACCGTGATCGGTAAGGAACTTGCTGACCGTCGCCATATGCAGGCGGCGCTCACACTCGAAGTTGGACGTAAGCAGCTTGTAGACCTTCTCCGTGACCTCCTTGGGAACGGTCTGCGTTTCGACCGACTCCATCATCGGAGATATCCGCTCATTTCCGTAGGTCGGACATTGTATCTGCGTCTTTTCAAACGAGAAATAAAGGCTTTTTCCGTAGGGGCTGATATTTTTCGTTATGATGCCGTTCACCAACATCCCGTCGCGGCAGTAATCAATTGGGAATGTATAGCGTTCGCCAAAAAAGACCAGCTTTTGGTTTTTCTTTGCCTCGTCGAATTTTTCATAGATCTCCTGCTTCATCTGCTGAACGGTAAACCCGTTGCCTAAGATCTTTGTCAGCGCGTAAAGCGAGCGCTGAGACATTTCAATAATATCATCGTTTAAAATGATGTTTCCCTTGCCGAAAAAACTGTCGG
>CAYPWI010000360.1:0-2962 GCA_964414395.1 uncultured Ruminococcus sp. | reverse complement strand
CCGCCGCTTGAACGTCTCTCGAAAGAGGGCGAAGAGGGCAGAAAGAAGCTGAACACGATCACTAAGTTTACGTCGCTGGGCATCGCATTGCTTCAGGCGACGGCGTTCTACTTTACACTGAGAAACGGCATCAACAATGAGGGAGAACCCCATGTGGCTATCCTGAAATACGGCGATATCAAAGATACGACCAGCGATATGTTTTCCGTCGTACTTGCGGCTGTCACCATAATCGGCTGCTTTGTCGCGGGTGCCTCGATAATCATCTGGCTGGGCGACCGAATCAATGAAAAGGGTGTGGGAAACGGTATCTCGATGATACTGTTTGCGGGCATCGTTGCCCGTCTGCCCGAATCCATTTCGACGTTTATCGCGCTCTGCAGACAGGACGCAAAGAATATCATCTTTGTGGCTATAGTGGTCGTAATATTCATCGCTATGGTATGGTTCGTCATTTTTATGTCGAACGCGGAGAGAAGGATCCCCGTTCAGTACGCCAAGCGCGTAGTCGGACGGAAAATGTACGGCGGTCAGTCCACTCACATACCGATCAAGGTGGCGATGAGCGGCGTTATGCCCATCATCTTCGCAATGTCGCTGATGAGCCTGCCGCAGACCATTTGCTTCTTCTTCGGTATCAGAGGCGATGGAAAGAGCGGTCACGATTTCTGGGAGGGCTTCGTGAATTTCTTCTCACAGCGCTCGCCCGCATACGCGATCATCTATTTCTTCCTGATCATAGCGTTCAACTACTTCTATGTAGCGATAACCTATAATCCCATTGAGATCGCGAACAACCTGAAAAAGAACAACGGTGCTATCCCGGGTATCCGTCCAGGAAGACCCACGTCCGATTTCATCTACAACTCGCTCAATAAGATAACCCTTATCGGTGCGATATTCCTTGGCATAATCGCGATCTTCCCGATCATACTCTCGTATATCAACCCGAACTTCTCGAGCATTTCGCTCGGCGGTACTTCGCTGCTGATCATAGTAGGCGTTGCGCTGGAAACGGTTCGTTCTCTCGAGAGCCAGATCATGATGCGCCATCACCCGGGCTTCTTGGATTAAGACGGCGAAACGCATCGAAGAATATTGATATTTTCACGGCGAACGCCGTTAGTTAAAACGGCGTTCACAGTGAATTTCCAACTGGCAGATCTATTTACGGTTTTTTCGACAGTGGCTGCTTCCGCAATAGCGGGCGCTGCCGAAGCGGAGCGTAGGCAGTGCCCGCGTGACAGTCGGTCCGCGAAGCGGATCGACGGTGCGGAAGCTGCAATTTAAGATAGGTGTTAATATGAATATGATTTTTCTGGGCGCTCCCGGCGCCGGCAAGGGCACACAAGCAGAAGTAGTTTGCAAGGAACTGAATATTCCCGCCATTTCTACGGGAAATATGCTGCGCGAGGCTGTGAAGAACGGCACGGCGGCTGGTCTTGCGGCTAAAGAGTATATGGACAGGGGCGACCTTGTTCCCGATGAAGCGGTCATCGGCATACTCAAGGACAGGATCGCCATGGACGACGCCAAGAACGGCTTCATCCTTGACGGATTTCCGAGGACAGTGCCTCAGGCGGAGGCTCTCGAGAAAATGGGCGTTCGCATTGACAAGGTAATTGAGATCGACGTTCCCGACGAGGCAATCACCAAGAGAATGTCCGGCAGACGCGTCTGCGAGAAATGCGGAAACTCCTATCACATCGAAGCAAAACCCACCAAGGTCGAGGGCGTATGCGACGCGTGCGGCGGGAAGGTCGTTCAGAGAGCTGACGACAAGCCCGAAACGGTCATCGCGCGTCTCAAGACTTATCACGAAAAAACAGCTCCGCTCAAGGACTTCTACAAGTCCCGCGGCAAGCTGGTGACCGTCTCGGGTCAGAACGGGATCGAAGAGACCTCGCGCTTGACTCTGGCGGCAATAAAGGGCTGATAACCCTTTGGAGAGCATATATGATCCAGATCAAAAATCCTTCCGAGCTTAAAGGTATGATGAAAGCGGGAGAGCTTGCGGCGCAGGCTCTGGCACTGGCGGGGAAGCACGCCGTCCCCGGGATATCGACGTGGGAGCTTGACAAGATCGTCAACGACTTCGTCGTATCTCACGGCGGACACTCACCCTGCAAGGGCTACGGCGGATTTCCGGGACACAACTGCTTTTCGGTAAACGAGGAGCTTATCCACGGGATACCGTCGAAGAAGAAGATACTCCGTGACGGAGATATCTTATCCTGCGACATCGTAGCGGAGCTTGGAGGCTTTATGGGCGACAATACCAAAACGTTTATGGTAGGCGTTGTCTCCGACGAGGCGAAAAGACTGATGAAGTTCACGGAAGAGGCTCTGTATAAGGGCATCGAGCAGGCAGTCGCGGGCAACCGCATAGGCGATATATCTCACGCGATCCAAACTCACGTGGAGAGCGGCGGGTATGCCTGCGCTGAGAAGTTTATCGGTCACGGCGTAGGGCACGAGATGCACGAGGATCCCGAGGTCCCGAACGAGGGGCGCGCGGGTCACGGTCCGAGACTTGTGCCGGGTATGACGATAGCCATTGAGCCGATGGTGAATTCCCACTTTCCGAACGTAAATATTCTCGGTGACAAGTGGACGGTGGTCACGACGGACGGAAGCCTGTCCTGCCACTTCGAGCATACGGTAGCCATTACAAAGGGCGAGCCGATAATACTCACACTGGAGAGCCACTGATGGATATTAAGTGCGGAAGCGTGGTCATAAGCTCCGCGGGGCACGACAAGGGCAGACCCATGGTCGTTGTAGGAGCTGACGGCGGATATGTATTCGTCGCCGACGGAAAAGAGCGCAGGCTCTCTTCCCCGAAAAAGAAGAACATCAAGCACGTCCGAGGCACTCTTAAAGCTATAGAGCTTGAGGGGCTGACGGACAAAAAGCTGCGGCAGACGCTAAGGGCGTTCGCCATCAACACTTTACAGGAGAG
>CAYPWI010000359.1:0-2975 GCA_964414395.1 uncultured Ruminococcus sp. | reverse complement strand
GCAAAATGTATATAAATATAACGAACGGCTGCCCGTGCGACTGTGTTTTCTGCATACGCAAAAACGGCGACACGATCGAGGATAACGGAAGCCTTTGGCTCGAACACGAGCCGAGCCTTGACGAGATCTACACGGCGTTCGACGAGTTCGACAAGGACGGGATAAAGGAAGCGGTGTTCTGCGGCTACGGCGAACCGACCGTCCGCGCGGACGTTATCCTGAAAACGGCGGAGTATATCAAGTCTTGTTCCGATATGAAGATACGGCTGAACACCAACGGTCTTGTGCGGCTTATCCCCAAGTTCAAGGACTTTGATGTGAAGAGCTTTTCCGGGCTTATCGACTATGTTTCCATAAGCCTTAACGCGCCCAATGCCGCGAGGTATAACGAGGTGACGCGCCCTTCGTTCGGGGAGAAGTCGTTTGACGAGATGCTGAGGTTCGCCGACGATATGAAGAGCGTCTGCGAGAAGGTGACGTTCACGGTGGTCGACATTATCTCCGCCGAGGAAACAGAAGAGTGCCGAAAGCTTGCGGACAAGCACGGTATCCCGTTGAGAGTACGGCATTATGTCACCGACAACGAGAGCTACACATGAGAATATTGGGTATAGATCCCGGCTATGCGATAGTCGGATACGGTGTGCTTGAATATGATAACGTCCGCTTTAATGTCGTGAATTACGGCGCGATAACCACCAAGCCCGAAACGCCTTTTGATAAGCGGCTTGAGGAGATCTACGCGGATATGTGTACCGTACTCGATACATTCAAGCCCGATTGTATGAGCATAGAAAAATTGTACTTCAACACAAACACTACGACGGCTATCGACGTCGCGCAGGCGCGTGGGGTGATAGTCCTTTCGGCGGCGCAGAGAAATGTTCCGATATTTGAATACACGCCGCTTCAAGTAAAGAAAGCGGTCACGGGGTACGGGGTCGCCGAAAAGCATCAGGTCCAAGAGATGACGAAGAATATCCTCGGGCTTAAAGCCATACCCAAGCCCGACGACACCGCCGACGCGCTGGCAATGGCTATCTGTCACGGACATACGGGCGGCTCGCGGCTGTCGGAGATAATGCGCGAAAATCAAATGGCATGATACGCTTCGCATATTTGTGTAACGCGCTATGACAAAAGGAGAAACCACAGATGATATACAGCTTAGAGGGGAAACTTATACATTGGGAGCAGGGGCTCGCGGTCGTGGAGTGCGGTGGAGTGGGCTATGCCTGCCGCACGACGATGAACACATTGTCTAAGATACGTGACAGTGAAAAGGTAACGCTGTTTACATATCTTCATGTTACGGAAAATTCCCTTGATCTGTTCGGGTTTGCGGATAAATCGGAGCTTTCAAGCTTTAAGCAGCTGATCTCTGTCTCGGGTGTGGGACCCAAGGCGGCGCTTTCCATTCTCTCGGATATAACGCCCTCCAAGCTCGCTCTTTGCATAACGACGGGCGACAGCAAGACGCTTACAAGATCTCCGGGGATAGGCGCGAAGATCGCCCAGAGAATAGTGCTTGAATTAAAGGATAAGGTGGCGAAGGAGCAGAAAATCTCTTCCGCCGATCTTGCCTCGGCGCCGAGCATGGGCGGCAGCGCGTTCTCCGATGCGCTTCTGGCTTTGCAGACGCTGGGCTTTGACAGTACGCAGTGCGCTGCGGCGCTTTCGGGAGCCGATCCGAATTCCTCGGTAGAAGATCTTATAAAATTCGGACTAAAAAATCTCGCTTGAGCTTGAATGAGGTGCTGAATTGAATAACAATAAAAAAGGAAACGCCCGCGCGAACATTGCCGCCTTTCTTTGCGGAGCGGCAGCCGCTTTGGTGTTATGGATGCTCCTCGGCGAAATGCAGGACGCGGGATCGTATTTTATAGCGGGAATATTTCTGTTTTCGGCGGCAGCGCTTTTTTTGATAATATTTCTGTTGGATATTTTTCTCGTTCCGTATATCATTCGGCGCAGGACCGCCGTCCGTGCTTTGGGAAAAGACGGTATACGCGTGGTCAATAAGGATAAGACGGCAAAGCTCGCGTATAAAGGGATCTATTATCTTATCGGCGGGGAATTCCCGAAAGCGGAGGACTGTTTACAGCAGGCGCTGGCGCTTTCGGATATACGCCAAAATCAGATGTTTTGCATAGAGTGGCTGGTTCAGCTCTACGAGGCGACGGATAACACGCCAAAGCTGCTCTGGTGCTTCCGCAAGGCGGCGGAATACGCGCCCGACAATCCCGAGGCGCAGTCGAGGCTCGGTCACGCGTATTTTTCCGACGGAAAGCTCGACAAAGCGGAATACTGTTTCAAACAGGCTCTGAGATACGATCCGAACAACGGGTATTCATATTTCAGTCTGGCGAAGATACAGTTGGTGCGCGGCGAGGATAAACAGGCGTATGAAACTCTGCAAAATCTTCTCAAAATAAACGAAAATCATCCGCTGTGTCACGCGGAGCTTGCGGATTATTACGCAATGACGGGCGACCGCGAAAAGGCTGAGGAAGAATGCAGAAAGGCGCAGCTTTGCGGCATAAAAGAGCCGGATGAACTTAACAAGCGCATCAACGCCATGCTGAGCTTCCATTGCACAGATTATGACGGAAAAGATCTTCCGTCTATGTTTTATCGAAGGATCGAGAAACGCGGGAACAAAAACGATCAGGATGCGGCTCGGTCGGATTGAGTTAAGATCATAGGTTAAGGAGAATAGTATGCTTGAAATGTCCGATGACGAGTTAGATCTCAGTGTAAACGAGCGAATGGTCGAGCCGTCATACAATGCGGGTGACGCCGAGACAGATCTGACGCTCCGCCCGAGGACTCTCGCGGAATATATAGGTCAGGACAGTGTTAAGGAGAATATGGCGGTATATATCGAGGCGGCAAAAAAGCGCGGTGAATGTCTCGATCACGTGCTGCTGTACGGTCCTCCGGGACTTGGAAAGACGACTTTGTCATGTATCATC
>CAYPWI010000358.1:1089-2978 GCA_964414395.1 uncultured Ruminococcus sp. | reverse complement strand
GCTGTCCTGAACTGCCTTTACAAGGTCGCGGGTGTATTTATAGGTACCGTCGGAATTGAACTCGGCGTTCTGATTTACCGTGTGCTGAAGCCCCGTCACATTCGACTGGAGCTCGTCAAGCGTGGGATAAGAGGTGTTCGGGTCGCGCGGAACGTTTTTGTCATTGTCGGAAACACCGCTCGACGCGGATATCGCCTTATTGCCGAGATACGCGCCGCCGAAGCCCGCGCCGCCGCCTACTATCATCACCGCGAGGATCATAGAAAGGACTTTTATGGTCGCGTGATTTTTGCGAGGCTTTTTCGGCTTCTTGGAATTATCGGTCTGACCGCCTACTGTCTCTACAGTCACATTTTCCGCCTCGGTATGAATTTCGTTATATTCGTTAAAATCGTTCATAAAAATGCCTCCCATATTATCGGGTGTTTATCGCCCGTATTTATTTTATGCTTTGATTATAACCCCCGAATGTGTAGTCCTTGTGAAATAATTCTGAACAAAAAAGTAAAAAATTAGGAACAAATCAAGAGCAAACAATGAACAAAAACTTAATTTTGACCCTTGACCGCTCTGTCGACCGCCAGCGCCAGCGCGCACTCCAGGCGCTTGCGCATAAGCTCGCACGAAAGCGCGTGCGGCTTGCGGCAGTCGCCCTCATATATAAAGCTGTTCGCGTTGCAGCCGCCCGAGCAGTAGAACTTCGCCCAGCAGTCGGCGCACCCCTGTTTGGAATACAGGTGCGTCTTGGCAAAATATGTCTTTATTTCATCATTGAATGTTCCATCAATAAGATTGCCCATTTTCCACTCGTCTATGCCGACAAACTGATGACACGGGAAAATATTTCCATGCGGATCTACCGCCACATAATCGTTGCCGCAGCCGCACCCGCGCAGACGCTTGATAGCGCAGGGACCCTGGTCGAGGTCTATCATAAAGTGGAAGAAATTGAACTTCTTGGCGTTCGGATCGTTCTGCCGCTCCGCCATGACCTTGCAGAGCCTGTCATATTCCTCGAAGACGCGCGGGAGATCGTCCGCGGTCAGCGCATACGGCTCCTTCTCGTCCGTGACCACAGGCTCGGCGGAAAGCTGCTCAAAGCCCAGATCGTCGCGCATATGCAGCACGTCCTTTGTGAAGTCGAGATTGTACTTCGTAAAGGTCGCACGAACGTAAAAGTCCTTGTCACCGCGCTTCTCCACAAGCTTTTGGAACTTGGGAACTATCACATCATAAGCGCTCTTGCCGTTTATCGTGTGACGAATACGATCGGTGACCTCGCGCCGACCGTCCAGCGACAGCACGACGTTGCTCATCTCGCGGTTGATGTAATCTATTTTCTCATCATCGAGCAGAACGCCGTTCGTGGTGATAGTAAAGCGGAAATTCTTCCCATGCTGCTTCTCTATCGAACGCGCGTAATCCACTGTCGCGACGACCGTATCCCACGCCATCAGCGGCTCGCCGCCGAAGAAGTCCAGTTCTATGTTCTCGCGGTTGGCGGACTTCTCGATAAGGAAATCTATAGCTTTTTTGCCGATCTCGGGAGGCATAATACAGCGCTCGCCGCCGAAGTCGCCCGTCTGGGCGAAACAGTATTCACAGCGGAGATTGCAGTCGTGGGAAACATGCAGGCACATTGCCTTGTAATCGTCTTGCGCGAATAAAGAGCCCTCTTTATACAGTTCGTATAATTCCGCATAGGTCTCGCGGACGCTTTCCTCGGGATAGGCGGAGAGCTTTGAGGGAAGCTCCGCGGGCATTTCTTCCGGCATCTCGCCGTCCTTGGGGTCGATATGATCCAGCATATCATAGGCGCAGTCATCAAGCAGATGAACGCCGTTGCTCTCGGGATCGATAACTATTTTATATCCCAGTTGTTCAAACTT
>CAYPWI010000358.1:0-1079 GCA_964414395.1 uncultured Ruminococcus sp. | reverse complement strand
CAATAAACGAAAAGCCCATGGTCTTTGCCAGCAATACTCCAATAGTGGATTTGCCCACGGCGGGCATTCCGATAAGTACAATATTATTCATATTTAAAAGCAATTCGCGAACCGAAAAGTTATTGCGCTTCGCGCAATAACTTTTCTAGCCGGTCAACGGTTCGTTCAGCGGCTAAAGCCGCTTCACTTCACCGTTGACCGCTTTCGCGAATTGCATCGCTCTCCGGTTTGTTGGTATTTTTTAACAAAACACGGTGTACCCGTTTCGTGCTCGCTTCGCTGCGCGCGAAAACGCATCGCGAGCGGCGTTTTGAAATTTCATTTCTCTCCCGCGTGTTGATCTTTTTAACAACACATTAAAAACGCGCTGCTGCAACAGGGGATACAGCAACCTATAATAATTTTAAGCAAAGCATAACAAAGAAATAAGAGGCAAGAAATACTTCCCGCCTCCGTCTTTTCGGACTAAGATCTTACTTGACCGATTCGCATTTCTGATTCGCAACAGTGCAGGAAGTCTTGCAAGCAGACTGGCAGGAGCTTGTGCACTTGCCGCAGCCGCCCTTCTCGGCGGTAGCCTTAAGGTTAGCCTTGTTGATGGTAACAACGTGCTTCAATGGGAACACCTCTTTCAGTATGTATTGCGATAACCGCTTATAATAAAGTATAACACATTTGTAAAATTTTTTCAAGGGGTTTTATGATTTTTTATCACGAATATCATTTTCTATGCGGAATACCTTGCCCTCAACGTAGGTCATCATCATATTATATGAGATTATACGCGCGGGAATTGGGATAAGGCAGCCTATAAACACGCCAAGCGGCACATCGCGCAGAGTTGAAACTATTATAATGACCAGCGCGATAACTGTGGGTATCACAAACGATAGCCAATGCTCGTGCTTCCACTTTTTGGTAAAGTAGTTCTTCTTTTCCTCCAACGAAAACGGGCTTTCCTCCAGCACGTTCCTCAAATTCTCATCGGCTGCGGACTTTGTTTCGCTCTCATCGAGCCGCCGCCCGCTCAGTATCTCATTTATGCTGACCTTGTAGAACTCCGACAGCACTATCAACAT
>CAYPWI010000357.1:0-3037 GCA_964414395.1 uncultured Ruminococcus sp. | reverse complement strand
AGTTCTGCACGCCCTCGGAGCAGCTCCAGGCGGAAAAGCATGACAGCCATGTTCGGTTCCTTGCCGTGGCGCTCTACGAGACGCTTCACTCGGGGGAAGGCGGGCGCTCGATATCGGCGGTTAAGAGCGCGTTTGAGCTGCGATACAGCGCGATGCTGGGGTTCGCGCCCAACCTGGTATCCTGCGACAACTGCGGAAAATACGAGGATCCGAACGGGATGTTCTTCCTTCCCGACAAGGCAAAGCTGCTCTGCTCGGAGTGCCTGAACCGCGATTACGGCGGCGAGTGTGTAAAGCTGCTCCCCGAGACGCTTTACGCTATGCGGAACATTCTTTTCTCACCGCTTGACAGGTGCTTTAAGTTCACGATAAGCGGCGACGGCGAGCGTCAGCTGTCGGACATCTGCGAGCATTATTTCCTATACCGCATCGAGCGGAGCTTTTCCGCGCTGGATTATTACAAGAAGCAGCGCGGTCTGCCGTGCGGATAGATACGGATCGCTTTTTTAACTTTACAAGAGGTCATTATGAACAAATATTACAAAAAACTGGAATTGGACAAGGTCCTGGAGCTTCTGGCGGAACAGACTGTCAGCGACGGCTGCCGCGAAAAGGCGCTGAAATTAAATCCCGTTACAAATTACGATAGGGTAGTAGAGGAGCTGCAAAAGACCGACGACGCTTTCACGCTGTCGGCGAAGTTCGGCACGCCCGCGTTCCGCAAGATAAAGGATATTTTCGGATCGCTGAAACGCGCGAGCACGGGAAGTATGCTCTCATTTCGTGAGCTTCTGGACGCGGCGGCGGTTCTGCGCGAGACCGCTTCATTATGCGATTGGTTCTCCCAATGTGAGAATATGGATACATCCATTTCGGAGTATTTCCGCGGACTGTTCCCCGTGAAGCGGCTGGAGCAGCGCATCTCCGAAAGCATCATTTCGGAGGAAGAGATGTCCGACGCGGCAAGCGCGGAGCTTTCGTCTATCCGCCGCCGAATAGCGCGGCAGGGGCAGAATATACGCGAACAGCTGGACGGTATGATAAAGAACAAGAACACGCGTTCCTACTTACAGGACGCTGTCGTCACCATGCGCGACGGGCGTTATGTCGTTCCTGTCAGAAGTGAGCATAAAAACGATGTTCCGGGTCTGGTACACGACACCTCGGCGACGGGGCAGACGTTCTTCATCGAGCCTATGAGCGTTGTGGAAGCCAACAACGAGATACGCGTCCTCAAGGCGCGGGAGCAGGCGGAGATAGAGCGCGTCACGCGCGAATTGTCCGCAGAGATAGGCGAGAACGCCGAGGCTATCGCCGAGAATTACAGGCTTTCTCAGATACTGGAGCTTTACTTCGCCAAGGCGAACCTTGGCGCGAAGATGAGGGCGATCACCCCCAAGGTCGTCCCCGAGTCTAAGGTGATCTTGAATAACGCGCGTCACCCGCTGCTTGACCGCGATACCGCCGTTCCGATAAGCGTTCAGATCGGGGAGGACTACGACTGCCTTATCATCACGGGACCCAACACGGGCGGCAAGACCGTTGCGATAAAGACCGTGGGGCTGCTGACGCTTATGACGCAGTGCGGACTGATGATCCCGGCAACGGACGGCAGCGTGGTCGGCACGTTCGGGCGGGTCTTCGTGGATATAGGCGACGAGCAGAGCATCGAGCAGAGCCTTTCGACGTTCTCCTCACATATGACGAACGTGGTCGGCATACTGAATTCCGCGACCGAAAATTCGCTGGCGCTGATAGACGAGCTCGGCAGCGGCACCGATCCCGTAGAGGGCGCGGCGCTGGCGGTGTCTGTTCTCACAAGGCTCAAGGAAAACCGTGTGAAGGTGCTTGCGACAACTCACTATCAAGAGGTAAAAATGTTCGCGCTGGAGACCGAGGGCGTGGAGAACGCCAGCTGCGAGTTCGACGTGGAGACGCTGAAGCCCACCTACAGGCTTATCGTCGGCGTTCCGGGAAAATCCAACGCCTTTGAGATCTCGAAGAAGCTCGGTATGGACGAGGGCGTTATCGAGAGGGCGCGGGAGCTTGTCAGCACGGAAAATCAGCGCTTTGAGAAGATCATAGACCAGCTCGAGCAGTCGCGCCGCGAGCTTGAACAGCTGCGCGAGAGCGTGGCGGTCTCCGAACGCAACGCCAAGCTCACCGAAAGTGAGCTCAAGCAGAAGCTTTCCGAATTGGAAGCGCAGAAGGAAAAGGAGCTCGAAAACGCGCGTCAGCGCGCCATGGCGATAATCGAGCAGACCCGCGCGGAATCCAATAAGCTGATAAACGAGCTTGAGGAGCTGAAAAAGACCAAGGACAGAGAAGCTCTCCGCAAGGGGCTTTCGGACGCGAAGTCAAGGACTTCCAACAAGCTCGACAAGATGCAGGACGAGGCAAATCCCGTTGTGGAGCGCAAGCTTGAAAACTACGTCCCGCCGCGCCCGTTCAGGCAGAACGATACCGTAAAGCTGGCGGACACGGGTCGCGAGGGCACGCTGCTGACGCTGCCGAACATCAAGGGCGAGTGCTTTGTGCAGACGGGGAATGTAAGGGTCAAGACGACCGCGAAAAATCTTCGCCTTGTGGAGAAGAAGTCCGCGCCGCAAAAGCAGTCCGCGGGCAAGATAAAGAAGTCCGTGACCTCGAATATGAACCGCCGCGGCGGCATGGAACTGGATATCCGCGGATATATGGGCGACGACGGCGTAATGGAAGTGGAGCGCTTTTTGGACAGCGCTATCATGGCGGGGTTAAGTCAGGTGGTCATCATTCACGGAAAGGGTACGGGGGCATTGCGCGAGGCTGTTCACAGCTGTTTAAGGAGACTGCCCGCGGTCAAGAGTTTTCGGCTCGGTGAGTACGGTGAGGGCGAAGCGGGAGTTACCGTGGTGGAACTGAAATGAATAAAAAATCGCGGAGCGGGTCATTCACAGACCTGTTCCGCGATCTTTGTTATTCATTGAGCAACTTTATCAGCAGAGGCAGCGCCTGCTCGAAGTTTACGCCGCAGGATCTGCGGTCGGGGTGATAATAT
>CAYPWI010000356.1:0-3039 GCA_964414395.1 uncultured Ruminococcus sp. | reverse complement strand
GTTATCGTCTCCCGTCCTTTATAGCGGTCTGCCGCTCCGATAACGTTATAGCAGCCCTCGCCCATATATACGGGTATATCCTTGTTTGCGTGATAAACCAGCCCCAGATGATCGGAGTGATAATGAGAGACGAAGATCGCGTCATATCCGGCGCTGTCAAACAGTCCCTGTATATCGGGGAGCTTGTCCTCGCCATCCAGTTCCAGACCCGCGTCGAGCAGGATCCTTGTCTTTTCGGTGAATATCTCTATGATGTTACCGCCGATCTGATCTTTGCCACGTATGATATGTACCCTCATTTTTTGCCTCGATCATATTTGAATACTTTGCCGCATTTGCGGCACTTCATCATATTTTTATTCTTTGCGCGCACCACCGCAGTGATGACCGCCAATAAGATCTCGATGCCAGCGCCGATCAGAACGACAAAAACTAAGATCACCGGTATAAAAACAAATCCCCAAAAAGAGCTAAAAGCGCCGACGCAGCCATAACCGGGAGCTATCGATCCCGCATCATCGGAACCGCAATAAGGGCATATGGGGCGCTGTACCCACAACCGCTCATCCAATATGACAGAAAGCTCCGGGCGTTCCGGCTTATTTTGATCGGAGGGAGCCGCTTTCTTTTCGGCGGACGGCGGCGTATCTTTTTTCACGAGAGGCGACGGGATCTTCTTCGCATAGATCCCAAAGTCTATACGGCACGCGTTTGCGTCCTCGGGCGATACGCCAAGCTTTACGAGCCTGTCATATGTATCGTCGCCCACTGTGCGCAATACCGTCACCAGCTCGCGCACAGCCTCTTTCTTTTCGGGCTGCTCCGCTGTTTTATGTTCTTCATTCATTTTCTTCTCGCCGAAACAAGCATAGCATCATACATACGGTCTATGACATTCATCGCAAGATCTATATCGTCGCCGTCTTCGGTCACGATAGGAGCTTTAAATGTTATCGGAATAATGACCGTTCTGTCACCGTCTTTATGAGCTTCCCCGACATTGATGCCGCCTGTCGCGCCTTGGATATATTTGGAAATATATGCCGCCACTTCCATAAGCTCCGCCAATATCTCATCTGTCTGAGACGAGGCGCTGTATGTCTGCGCATTTAGGAAAAAAAGCATTTCCACTTCGTTCTTCTCATAAACGCTTCTACCTATCTCGGTCATTCTGAAAAATCTGCCAACACCCGAATTGTTATCCGATCTCAGCGTCTCGGTATTGTAAAATCTGTTGATATCGGTCGTCATGCTGAGACCGTAATCATTTTCATGACCTTTCGGCAATTTAGAGGTTTTAACTATCATATTTGAATGAGCGCCTGCCCAATCGTCCAATGCTTTTGTCATTTTTTCCTCAAATGAATAAGCCTTCTTTTTGGGCTTTAACGCCCTCACCGCGACAAAGAACATCACCACGGTGATAAGCGTACCGAACAGGTCCTTAATGCCACCCGCGATCACCGCGGGTTCAAACCCGCCGATGATCACCTCCGCAATGATCGCCAGCGTCGCGATGATGGCAAAAATGCCGCCTATAAAGGACTCTGCACCGATCTTCTCTATGTACTTCTTCATGATGTTATTCCCCTGTTACGGAATACTTTCCGCCGCTTTCGCTTATATAATAAGGCTTGCTGTCGAGCAGCTCCATAAGCCGCTTCAAATAACGGCGATCTTCCTGCATTTCAAGATGCGGTGTGCTGCCAATAAAGACGAACGGACAAGCCTTGACCACCGTTCCCTCCGGGAGCTTGAAGTCGGAGACCAGCTTTGCCGTATCGACTGTTTTGAGGTATGTATACCCCTCAAGCACACAGCGCAGCATAGTCTCGTTGCTGTCGGGCTTTTTAAGCTCGAGAATACGCAGCGTAGTCCCGTCGTAAGCGAGCAGGTCGATCTTTCCCGCCTCGTCCTTGAGTTTGTTTTTCAGCGGGGTCTGATAGTCGATTATCTTTCCTATATGATCGTAGCTGTTTCCGTACATTTCCTTGGCGATGATCTCTTCATCCCGTCCGCTGTTGGGATCATTTACGACCCCGTCATGACCTTCGACATCATAAGTGCTTTTTCTGGTTATCATTTTTATGCCGCCCGTATATTCCGATATATGCTTGCACAAAAACTCCGCTATGACCTCTGAAATAAACTCATCCGTATCATCTGTTTTACCGATATTATTGACATTCTTCATGCCCTTCTCGCTGTAGAAAATACTCGCTTTTTGCAGCGCTTTCCCGCACTCAGCCAAAATCTCATTTCTTGTGTGACCCATAACTAATTCTCCTCTTTTATAAAATAAGTAGCTGTCCTGACCTTGAAATATTCATTCATGGAAACGGACACGCTTTTTTGACCCTTATATCCCAGCCCGAACTTGAACACCATACCCCAGAACGCGCCGATGCTTTTCTTCACAAACACCGGAAGTTCCGCGTCGCTTTTTCCCGTCAACAACACAAAATCGTCCTTATAATAAGTAAGGAACGTTTTAACGGGCGGTATGCAGAATATGTCGTTACAAAAAACGATGTGCGATAAAAGCACTTCGTCGCCGACGGCTTCCATACACTTGTTCCAATATGGCTTATATTCCTCATTAAGCTGAAAATCCTTGAAATGAGAATAAATTACATAGAAGTTTTCTTCAATATACTTTCTCATGATCCCAGTCCTTTACATCTGTCGATTTCACATATCTAGTATATCATATATCTAGTATATCATATACTGCTTCATTTGTCAAGAGCATTTTTAAAAAATATTGATCATCCGATATTTAAAGCTCGGCGGTCGTTTTACGAAGCGAGTCCGGTATCGCTTACATAAAATATTCCCCCGAAAAAAGGGTGATGTCCTTAACGGAGAAATCACAAAAAACCGAATAGGATAGCAAATCGGCACATCTCGTTGAGGTGTGCCGATTTTTCACATCAAATAATATAATGAACCTATGTTGTAATATACAATTGTTTAAGAGCAGCGACAATACAGTGAATCTATACTCCACGCCGATCACACCAACGATAAAAATATATT
>CAYPWI010000355.1:0-3045 GCA_964414395.1 uncultured Ruminococcus sp. | reverse complement strand
GCCAGCCGATTTTGCGAAATGCACGAGTTAGTTTTGTGCTGATCTGTTCCACTCGTCAGCTACCGCCTTAGCTACAGCGTCGGCTACGCTCTTGTCGAGCGCGCTGGGGATTATGTAATCGGGGGAGAGCTTGTCCTCCGTTACCAGACCCGCGATAGCATACGCCGCCGCGAGCTTCATCTCCTCGGTTATCGCCTTGGCGCGAACCGCCAAAGCACCCTTGAACACTCCCGGGAACACCAGAACGTTGTTTATCTGATTGGGATAATCGCTGCGCCCCGTTCCTACTATGTACGCTCCGGACTCCTTTGCCAGATCATAGGTTATCTCGGGATTCGGGTTCGCCATGGGGAAGAGCACCGGCTTGTCCGCCATGGACTTCACCATCTCGGGAGTTACCAAATTCGGCTTGGATACGCCCACAAATACATCCGCGCCCTTCATAGCGTCCACGAGGGAGCCCTTGACGTTGTTCTTGTTGGTGATCTTTGCCATTTCCGCGTGGGCAGGATTGGAATAATCCTCATCGCGGTTGATAATGCCGCCGATATCCACCATTATCAGGTTTCCGATGCCGAGCTTGAGCAGGAATTTTCCTATAGCGATACCCGCCGAACCCGCACCGTTGATAACGACAGTGATATCCCCGAGCTTCTTTCCCGCGAGCTTGACGGCGTTCAGCATAGCCGCGCCCACCACGATAGCCGTTCCGTGCTGGTCGTCGTGGAATACGGGAATGTCGAGCTTCTCCTTGAGCTTAGCCTCGATCTCGAAGCAGCGAGGCGCGGAGATGTCCTCGAGGTTTATCCCGCCGAAGCTGTCCGAGATAAGCTCGATCGTCCTGACTATCTCATCGGGATCCTTAGACTTCACGCAAAGCGGGAACGCGTCCACTCCGCCGAACTCCTTGAACAAGCAGCACTTGCCTTCCATGACGGGCATACCCGCCAAGCCGCCGATATCGCCCAGACCGAGCACCGCCGTGCCGTCGGTGATGACCGCGACGAGATTGCCGCGGCGGGTGTACTTATACGCAAGTTCCGGATCTTTGGCGATCTCAAGGCAAGGCTGAGCAACGCCGGGAGTGTACGCCGTCGACAGATCCTCGCGCGTCTTTATCGGCACGCGGGACACGACCTCGATCTTACCCTGCCACTGTTCGTGCAGTTCGAGTGATTTTTGTTTTATGTCCATTTTTTTGACCTCTTTTGCCCTTGATTTAATATATTTGATCCGCGGGACGCGGAATATTTCCTATGCCTTGATCCTTTGCCCGATGAGCTTTTCGAGCTGTTCCCGAGGCGTGGGGTTTGAGCCTATCTGGATAGCGTAATGATTGTAGAACCCGTGGAAATCCGAGCCGCCCGTCGCGATAAGATCGTGATGCTCCGCCATTTCGAGCAGTGTATCGCGGGTCTTTTCGTCCGCGCTGGAATGCCACACTTCCACGCCGTCAACAGCGCCTTCGGAGGCTAATTCCTCAATAAGATCGAAGCTGTCGAACACCTTGGGGTGAGCTATGACGGATAACCCGCCGCTCGCCCTGATAAGCGTCGTCACGAACCGCACATCGGGATAGAAATCCGCTTCCTGCTGCACCTGAGCGGCGCACAGCCCTTCCTTCGCGTCGAATATCTCATCATAGACATTTCCGTAGAGCTCGGTGGTGTAGCCGTAGTCCATAAGCGCGTGCATAACGTGGCATTTGTAGATTGCCTTGCTCCCCGCCGAATAGCGCAGTATGCTCTCTAGCGTTATCGGGTATTTTTCCAGAACGCGCAGGGCGATGCTCTTTCCGAGCTTCATGCGCCCCTCGGAAGTCCTGAGACACAGACCCTCAAGACGGTCGGGTTTCTCCGGCATATAGCAGAGAATGTGGACTTTTCGTCCTCTCGCGCCGTCAAACGCCGAGAATTCCGCCGCGGGAATTACATTGACGTTGTAGCGCTTTCCGAGGACCGCCGCGCGTGAGAGCGACGCTAAGCTGTCGTGGTCGGTTATCGCCAGATACCGAACATCGTCGCGGTCTGCTTGTCTGATGACGTCGGAGATACCAAGAGAACCGTCGGAAATAGTGGTGTGGCAGTGCAGATCTGCTTTCATTAAGTCACCTCGAAAGATAAGGCTTGATCAGCCCAAAGTCGGGACAGCCGCATTACAGTAGTTGAATGGGGGCAGTCCGCGATATAATTTTATAGAATATCTCGGGAATTATTCCCATAGTCCGCCTTGACTTTGCGGAATGTTCGCGCTATCCGACGAAAAACGAAAAAAGCGGGCGCTTGCGGCTTGGCATACGCATATATAATATTATATCACATTTTGAGAGTTTTTTCAATAGGTATTTTTTAAAAATTTTGGAAATGAGAAAGCGCCTTGTTTTTGGCAAGGCGCTTAAATATTAAATTCCTCTGCCGATAGATCTCAGGCAATTCTCGTCCTCACAGCGAACGATCTCCCATGAACCTTTTTGTTCGTAAATGAGAGGTTTACCACAGCGTGGACAACGGATCGGAGTTTTCCCGGTTTTCAGCAATTCAACAGCCGCTTTGCTCAAAACATCATATTCAGTTTGAGAAATTGAATTCGTCATATAAAACCCTCCTCATAAAATCGTTGTTTTGATCGAAACGCCGTCTTACTATGAAAAGAGCCGCCTTTTTTCAAGACGGCTCTCAAGATAACAGCCATTTGGCAGGCGCAGCCTTCTCCTGCATCTCTCGGGTTTCCCCTGTCGTACCGTCGGCGCGTGGTCGCTGCGAAATTTACCACCACAAATGGCTATTATTATCTTAATTCTATTATATCACGTTTATTCGGTTTTGTCAACATTTTTCAAAAATAATTGTACAATTTCTCAATCTTTGCTCAAAACGACGTTCCCCTTCACCTACTGCGGTTATTACAGAATTCTTATAGTCCGGAGGATCGCCTTCAACAACTAAACGAATAGCCAGATTGATGTGCTTTTGTATTTCGGGGAAAAATTTTGACGCGATAGCTGTGTTGGGGCTTTTGTCCTTGAATATGTAATCCGGATCTTGG